>NZ_JBYSZI010000023.1:0-90736 GCF_058787075.1 Cupriavidus sp. FW305-46 | reverse complement strand
TCCCCCACCTCCGCCCGCACCGCCTGCGCCGGCATCAGCTGGCGCAGGCGCGTGGTCCACAGCAGCACCAGCGGACTGCCCAAGCTGATTTCCGTGCCGAAACGAAACAGGCTGGCCAGCCCGGCCGGCAACGGCAGCTCGCGGCAGGCCGCCTCCCAGGTCTGCACCAGCTGGCTGGCGTAGCCGAGAAAGCGCTGACCATCGGGCGTCAGCCGTGCGCCCGCCTTGTTGCGCTCGAACAGGCGGCAGTTGAGCTGCGATTCCAGGCTCTTGATGCGCGCGGTCACGGCGGTCTGGGTGACATGCAGCTTGTCGGCCGCGGCCAGCAGGCTGCCGGTGCGGACGACTTGCAGGAAGGTGCGGGCGAGATCGATGTCCATGGGGCGGGGAATTACCAGTGTGACGAATTGTAGGTAATGACAGACGAGATTGAGAATTATGGACGTACACACGCAGATGTACTTCTGATTAGATGGTGCTATGCTCGTACATACAAGGATGTACATGGAAACCACAATGCATTTCACCCGGATCTTCCGTAACGGAAACTCCCAAGCGGTGCGCATTCCCGCGGAACTGGCCTACCCCGACACCGATATGCAGCTGGAAATCGAGCGGATCGGCGATGAGTTGCGGATCCGCCCCGTGCGACAGCGCCTGACGGGCCTGCTCGACGCCTTCGCCGCGTTCCCGGCCGACTTCATGGCACAAGGCCGCGGCGACCAGGAGCAGGCTGAGCGGGAGGGATTCTGATGGCCAGGTATATGTTCGACACCAACATGTGCATCTACCTGATGAAGCACCAGCCGCCCCAGGTAGCCGAACGCTTTGCTCAATGCTTCGAGGGCGATGTGGTGCTGTCTGCGATTACCCTGGCCGAACTCGAATACGGTGTAACCGTCTCTGGCAATCCGGAGGCTGCGCGGCGCGCGTTGCAAGGGCTGGTCGCGCGGGTCCCAGTGCTGCCGCTGAACGCCGAAGCCGCGCGCGCCTACGGCCCGATTCGTGCCGCCACGCGCGAACGCAAGGCAGATGTCATGGACAAGCTGATTGCCGCCCATGCCATTGCGGAGGATCTGACAGTGGTCACGCGCAACGTGCGCGACTTTGCGACGTATCCGGGCCTGCGCATCGAAGACTGGACCGCGTCACCCCAAGGCTGAACTCAAGTACCCAGCCTTCCCGAACGACTTCATGTCGGCAGGGCGGGACGAACAGGAACAGGTCAGGCGCTAAAGGCCCGCACTGCGCCACTTGTTTCGCCACCCTGCTCCCGGGGCCCCGCCAGGTCAGCGCGCCGGCTGCGGCCGCACCGCCGCTGGCATGGCAACCGGCACGGCGCCTGCCGCCGGCGCGCTGCGCGCCTCGCGCGGCGGCCTCAGCGGCGCGAGGCCTTCCGGCTCCCGCAAGGCCAACCCATTGTCATAACCGGTGGCAACGGCCTCCAGGTATCCGGGCGCAAACTTCTGTTCCGGCGTCACGGCCTGCACGGCAGGCGCTGCAGCCTGCGGCGCTTCGGACTGGGCGCAGGCGACACTGTTGATGCATAAGCCCAGCACACGCAGCAGCGCCATGGCCTGGCGCGAGCGGTGCAGGATTGCGGATGGGCGCGGCGCGGCCTGCCCTGTCTGGCATTGGGGTCGGGTGTACATCGGGGTTCTCCGGGAAGCCATTGCTGGCTGGTGGCACAACGAGCCGCGGCGCCGCGCTCGCTGTCCGTTGCGCAATGACCGTGCCACCGCCACAAGGCTGGTTGCGGCGTGGATTACGGCACTTTCCGGGAATGGGATGGTGGGGCCAGGCCGACGCTGGCGGCAGGGATGTCGGTCGATCTCCAACACCCTCGGCGGCGTCCGCGCCGCCACAGGTGCGTAAGCCCCGCCCTCAGGGCTTGACCGCCGCCGCCAGCACTGCCGGCATCGGCACCTCGAAGCCGCTGCCGCGCATATAGGCGGCGACGGTGCCGCGCAGCACGGCGCGGATCTCGTCGCGGGCCTTGGGGGTCTGCGCGCGCAGCGTGGCGGCGGCGCGCACGGTGCCCTGGGCCAGCGCATCGAACAGCTGGTCAGGCGTGGAGAAGCGCCATACCTGCGGCACGTTGCGGCAGGTGGGCGAGACAAAGCCGGCCTGCTGCAACGCGGTGCGGCAATGGCCCGGATCGCTGAACAGGAAGAAGTTCGGCCCCACGGGGATATCGACCTCCATCGAGCCGTAGGCGCGGATCGCGGCATAGACCGCGCCGAAACCGACCGCGCGCTCGGGCGTGTCCCACACGGTGAAGGCAATGCGCCCGCCCGGGCGCAGCACGCGGAAGGCCTCGGCCAGCGCGGTATCGGGGTCGGACAGGTGGCACATGCCGAAGCCATTGACCACGGCATCGAAGCTGGCATCGCCGAACGGCAGCGCCTGCGCATCGGCCTGCTCGTAATGGACATCCGGATGGAGCTTGCGCGCCAGCTGCACCTGCGCCAGCGAGAAATCGATGCCGACGGATTCGGCACCGCGCCGCACCGCCCCCGCCGCGACATGGCCAGAGCCGGTGGCCACATCCAGCACGCGCAGCCCGCTGGCCACATGGGCCTCGTCAAGCAGGGACTCGACCGATTGCCGGGTCACATGCGACAGATGCTCCTGGTACTGGCTGACGACCTCGGGATCTTCCCAGCCAGCCAGCTCAAAGGCCCGAAACGAATCTGCGGTGTGGTCCATGCCCTCTCCTCGGCGTCGATGCCAGGCTGCCGGTTTGCGCGGACACAGTGCCCCTCCGCCTCTGACCCCGGTAAAACCAAGTATAGACAGCGCCGGCGGCGCGCAGCGGCCAGGCATTCAGACCGGCACCCAGACGTGCCCTCAGGCAAAGCGCAGTGTGGCCACGCCGGCGGCGATCAGGCAGGCCGCGCCCAGGCGGGCGGCGCCCACGCGCTCCTTGAGCAGCAGCCCGGAGATCAGCGCGCCGAACAGGATCGAGGACTCACGCAGGGCGGCTACCGGGGCCACCGGCGCGCGTGTCATCGCCCACAGCGACAGCCCGTAGGACGCCAGCGTGCCGCCGCCGCCCACCAGCGCGAACACCAGGTTGCGCCGCACATAGCCGCCCAGCGCCGGCCGGCGCGCCACCAGCGCCCACGCCGCCAGCGGCACCGCGGTCAGCACGAAGATCCAGAACGCATACGCTACCGGCGCGCCGGAGCGGCGCACGCCGGTGCCGTCGATCAGCGTATAGGCGGCGATCACCACTGCGTTCAGCAGCGCCAGCCACATGCCCTCACGGCTGCCAGGGGCACCGCGGGCGCCACCCGCCATGGCCAGGATGCCCAGGCTGATCACGGCGATGCCGCTCCACGCCAGCGCCGACAGGTGCTCGCCCAGCCAGCCCACGCTGGCCACCGCCACCAGCAGCGGCGCGGTGCCGCGCATCAGGGGGTAGGTCTGGCTCATGTCCGCGGTGTGGTAGATGCGTGCCACCAGCGCGAAATACACCACGTGCACGCCCACTGACGCGGCGATGAACGGCCAGCTCGCCGGCGCCGGCTGCGGCAACGCCGGCAGCGCCACGGCGCCCATCAGTCCGGCGCTCACCGCCACCATCACCGTCGACAGCATCTTGTCGCCGCCGCCCTTGACCACCGCGTTCCAGGCGGCATGCAGGAACGCGGCGAGCAGGACGACAGCGAAGACCGTGAGAGACATGGACGGCAGCGGGCCCGGCGTGTGGGGACGCCGTCATTCTAGCGGTGCGGTGCCGCCGCTGCCGCGCCCTGGTCCGCCTACTTCGCGCCGCTGACCCGCCACACGGTATTGCCGACATCGTCGGCCACCAGCAAACCGCCTTGCTTGTCGATCGCCACGCCCACCGGCCGCCCGCGCGCGTTGCCGTCCTCATCGAGAAAACCGGTCAGCACGTCGAACGGCGCGCCGTTGGGCCGGCCCTTGCTGAACGGCACGAAGATCACCTTGTAGCCCGCCAGCGGCCTGCGGTTCCACGAACCGTGCAGGCCCACGAACATGCCTTCGCTGAAGCGCGCCGGCAGGCTGTTGCCGCCGGCGGCGGCCAGCCCGAGCGACGCGGTGTGCGCCCCCACGGCATAGTCCGGCACAATGGCCCTGGCCACCAGGTCCGGCGCCGGCGGCTTCACGCGTGCGTCGACATGCTGGCCGTAGTAGCTGTAGGGCCAGCCATAGAAGCCGCCGTCGCGCACCGAGGTGATGTAGTCCGGCACCAGGTCGCTGCCGATTTCATCGCGCTCGTTGACGGCGGTCCAGAGCATGCCGGTGACCGGTTCCCACGCCATGCCGTTGGGATTGCGCAGGCCGCTGGCAAAGATCCGGTGCGTGCCGGCCTTCGGGTCGACCTCCCAGATGGCGGCGCGGCCGACCTCCTTGTCCATGCCGTGCTCGCCCACGTTGCTGTTGGAGCCCACCGTCACGTACAGCTTGCTGCCATCGCGGCTGGCGATCAGGCTCTTGGTCCAGTGATGGTTGAGCGGCCCGCCGGGCAGGTCCACCACCTTCTGGGGCGCGGCCGTGATCTGGGTCTGTCCGGGCTGGTACGGGAAGCGCAGCACCGCGTCGGTGGCGGCCACGTAGAAGTCGTTGCCGACCAGGCCCATGCCGAACGGCGAGTTCAGGTCCTTCAGGAACACCGAGCGCTGGTCGGCCACGCCGTCGCCGTTGGTGTCGCGCAGCAGCGTGATGCGGTTGGCGCTGGGGGTGCCGGCACCCGCGCGCTTCATCACCTTCTTCATGATCCAGCCGCGGAAGCCCTTGCCGTCGTCGGGCTTGGGCGGGGCATTGCTCTCGGCCACCAGCACGTCGCCGTTGGGCAGCACATAGACCCAGCGCGGATGGTCCAGCTTGTCGGCGAAGGCCGTCACCGCCATGCCTGCGGCCGGCACCGGGCGCTGGCCCGCGGCCCAGCCGATGGCCGGCGCGATCTTGACGGTGGGGATCGCGGTCTGGTTGGGTGGCGGCAGCTGCGGCGTGGGGCCAAAGCCCGCTTCGGAAGGCAGCTTGGCCGTTTCACCGCAGGCGGCGAGCGCAGCGGTGGCGCCCGCCAGAAGAACGACACGCAACAGGGAAAAGGTGATGGGCATCGGCATGGTCCGGGCTCCTCAGGCAACGCGGGGCGGTGCGCCTGTCCCTGGACTATAGGATGCGCGCCGCCCGCCCCACTGTAGGCGCCGGGGAGGCCCCCGTGTAGGACGATGCCCACGCCCGCGGCGCGCGCGCCGCGGGCCGCCCTCAGCCGCGGTGCGGCGTATCGAGCCCCTTCACCACCGCCGGGCGCTTCACGAACGCCTCCAGCACGCGCCTGACATGCGGGAAGTCCTGGATGCCGACCAGTTCGCCCGCCTCATAGAAGCCAAGCAGGTTGCGCACCCACGGGAAGGTAGCGATATCGGCAATGGTGTAGGCGTCGCCCATGATCCAGTCGCGCCCTTCCAGCCGCTGGTTCAGCACATTCAGCAGGCGCCGGCTTTCGGCCACGTAGCGGTCGCGCGGGCGCTTGTCCTCGTACTCCTTGCCCGCGAACTTGTGGAAAAAGCCCACCTGCCCGAACATCGGCCCGATGCCGCCCATCTGGAACATCACCCACTGGATGGTTTCATAGCGGCGCGCGGGGTCGGCCGGGATCAGCTGGCCCGACTTGTCGGCCAGGTAAAGCAGGATCGCGCCCGATTCGAACAGCGCCAGCGGCTTGCCGCCCGGGCCGTTGGGATCGAGGATGGCGGGAATCTTGTTGTTCGGGCTCAGCGACAGGAACTCCGGCGACATCTGGTCGTTGGCGTCGAAGCGCACCAGGTGCGGTTCATACGGCAGGCCGGTCTCCTCCAGCATGATCGACACCTTGACCCCGTTGGGCGTGGGCAGGGAATACAGCTGGATGCGGTCGGGATGCTGCGCCGGCCATTTGCGGGTGATGGGGAAAGCGGACAGATCGGGCACACTGGCTCCTGGTTCAGGCGCTTGCGCACTGCGCAAGAAGGCGCCGGACAACGGAAAAACCCGATCATAAACCGCTCCTGCCATGCATGCAGCGCAGGGCCTCAGGCGGCCTCGGCCGGCTGCACCGCGCGCTGCAGGGCCGCGCGCAAGGCCTCGCCCAGGATCGGCTTGTGCAACACCGGGAAGCCGCTGTCATGCAGCGCCTGCAGCCGGTCTGGCGCGGTGTCGCCGGTGACGATCAGCGCCGGCACCGCGCGGCCCAGGCTGGCGCGCAGCATGCCGACCGCGGCGATGCCGGTCAGGCCTTCGGCCAGCCGGTAGTCGGCCAGGATCAGGTGGACCGGGGCGGGCCCGTCCTGGCTGGCGGCGCGGTACGCAGCGCGCACTGCGGCAACGGTGCGCCCGCCGTAGACCACATGGCCCCAGAGCATCAGCAGTTCGGTGAGCGCGCCCAGCACCTGCGCGTCGTCGTCGACCAGCATCACGCAGAGCGGCTCGCCAGCGGCCGCGGGAATGGCGGGGGTGGCTGGATGCACCTGTGCCGCGGCGGCAGCCAGCGGCACGCGCACCGAGAACACGCAGCCGCGCCCCGGTGCGGAACGCAGGCCCACCTGGTGGCCAAGCAGTGCCGCCAGGCGCCGCACGATCGCCAGGCCCAGGCCCAGTCCCTTTGCGCCCGCTTGGTCGTCGCCTGCCGTGGCAAGGCCCGGCACCTGGGCGTATTCGTCGAACACGCGCGACTGCTGGGCCGCGGCGATGCCCGGGCCGGTGTCGATCACCTGGATCTCCATGGCATCGCCGCGGCGCCGCGCGCCCACCAGGATGCTGGCACGCGGCGCATGGCGCAGCGCATTGGCCACCAGGTTGTCGAGGATGCGCTTGAGCAGGTCCGGATCGCTGTCGATCCACGCGCGCGCCGGCACCACCCGCAGCACGCTGCCGCGCTGGCACGCCTGCTCGGCGTACTCGTCGCGCAGCTCGGCCAGCAGCCGCGCCAGCTGCAGCGGCTGGCGGCGCACCGGCATCACGCCGGCATCCAGGCGCGAGGCGTCGAGCAGGCCGTCGAGCAGGTTGTCCATGCGCGCCAGCGTGGCTTGCAGCCGGTGGCCGATCGCATGCGCCTGGCCGCCAGCCACGTCGCCGCGCTCGCCCAGTGTCAGCAGCGATGCCGCCTGCAGGCCGATGGCATACACCGGCTGGCGCAGGTCGTGCCCGGCGGCCGCCAGGAAGCGCGTCTTGGCCCGGTCCGCGGCGGTGGCGCGGTCGCGCTCGCGCTCAAGCTCGCCGATCAGCGCGACGTTCTCGAAGCGCAGTGTCACGCCATCGCGCAGCGCGCGATAGGTGACCTGGCTGTAGTAGATGTTGACGCACAGCAGGCACGCGGCAAAGCCCGCGTAGACGCCATACACCGGCCCCTGCTGCACCAGGCAATAGATGGTGAACGGCAGCAGCATGGCCGCGACTGAACCGCGGTAGGTGGCCGGATGCGCCGACAGCGACGGGATCGCGCCACTGGACATGCCGGCCAGCACGATGCAGCAGAACGCCACCAGCTGCGGTTCGGGCGGCAGCAGGATGGCAGAGCCCACGGCGCCCCACAGCAGGCTGGACAGCCAGGACAGCACCATGAAGCGGCGCGCCCACGCCTGCGGCGGCGTGCTGCCGTCGCGCCGGAAGTAGCGCCACGACAGGCCGATGCGCAGCGTGGTCAGCAGGTACACCGCGGCCATCCAGCCGGCCAGCATGGGCAGCGGCACGCTGGGACGCAGCACGTAGACCACCGGCAGCGCAATGACGAAGTTGGCAAACAGGACCGCGTTGGACTGGCGGTAGAGCAGGTCCACCATCGCCGCCGGCACATCGCCGGGCTGCCAGGCCGGCGGCAATCCGGTGCCTGTGGCCGTCATGATGCGAGCGCCCGCTGCGGGCGGCAGGAAACGGTACGGCAACAGGACAACGGGAGCTTGCGCATGCTAGATAGGCCGTGGGGCAGGTTGGGCGTGCAACGCTATAATCCAGCCGGCCGCCGGTTCATTGGGGCATTCAGCAGGCCACCTGCAGCTGCCGGACTGACGGGCTGCCGTTTTATACCACCTTCCCTTTCCCATTCGCCACCGATGCACCTGCCGCGATGAGCCGCTTTCCCGTCCCGACCCGCGTGGCCCTCGCCGATGACCATGCCATCGTGCTGGAGGGCCTCAAGCAGGTGCTGTCCGGCGTCGGCAACCTGGTGCTGGCGGGCGAGGCAGCAGATGGCGCGCAACTGCTGGGGCTCCTGGAACGGGTACCGACCGACCTGCTGGTGATGGACCTGGGCATGCCCGGCGTCGATGGCCTGGCCTTCGTGGAACGCCTGCGCACCAGGCATCCCGCGCTGCGCATCCTGGTGCTGACCGGCAGCGCGGGCGCGGGCATGGCCCACGCGGCGATCGATGCGGGCGCCAATGGCTACCTGGTCAAGAGCGGCGATATCAGCGAACTGGTGCCCGCGCTCATGGCCCTGCGCGAGGGCCGCAACTTCGTGGCCGCGCGCGCCACTGCACCGGCCACCGCGGCACCGGACGGCATTGCCACGCTCACCCGGCGCGAACTGCAGATCCTGATGCTGATCGCGCGCGGCGCCACCGCCGGCGACATTGCCGCGCAACTCGACATCAGCCCGCTGACTGCGCGCAAGCACCGCGAGAACCTGATGCGCAAGCTCGACCTGCACAATACCGCGGAGGTGGTGGCGTACGCCGCGCGTCAGGGGATTCCGCTGGGTGCTCCAAAGCCGCCCGAACTAGCCTGAGCAAGGTGTTCTCCCTCTCCCCTCATGGGGAGAGGGAGCACCCCAGCGGTGATTCAGTGGTGGTGGTGGCGTATGCCACCCGTCAAGCCGACAAAAGCCAAATACAAAAGGGGCCCCGCAAGCGGGGCCCCTTCTTCATGTCAGCCTGACTGGGCAGCTTACACCGTCACGCCGTCGGCCACTTCCTTGAAGTCCTCGATCTGGTCGAAGTTCATGTACTTGTAGATCTTGTCGCCATTGGCGTTGAGCACGCCCATGTCGGCCATGTACTCTTCCTTGGTCGGAATGCGGCCCAGGCGCGAGCAGATCGCCGCCAGTTCGGCGGAACCCAGGTACACGTTGGTGTTCTTGCCCAGGCGGTTCGGGAAGTTACGCGTGCTGGTCGACATCACCGTGGCGCCTTCGCGCACCTGTGCCTGGTTGCCCATGCACAGCGAGCAGCCCGGCATTTCGGTGCGGGCACCGGCGGTGCCGAACACGCCGTAGTGGCCTTCCTCGGTCAGCTGCTTCTGGTCCATCTTGGTCGGCGGAGCCACCCACAGCTTGACCGGGATGTCGCGCTTGCCTTCCAGCAGCTTGGAAGCTGCGCGGAAGTGGCCGATGTTGGTCATGCACGAACCGATGAACACTTCGTCGATCTTGGCGCCGGCCACCTCGGACAGCGTCTTGACGTCGTCCGGGTCGTTCGGGCAGGCCACGATCGGCTCATGCACGTCGGCCAGGTCGATCTCGATCACGGCGGCGTACTCGGCGTCGGCGTCCGGCTCCAGCAGCCTGGGATCGGCCAGCCACGCTTCCATGGCCTTGATGCGGCGCTGCAGGCTGCGCGGGTCCTGGTAGCCCTGGGCGATCATCCACTTCAGCAGCGTGATGTTGCTGTTGATGTATTCGATGATCGGGTCCTTGTTCAGGCGCACCGTGCAACCGGCGGCCGAGCGCTCAGCCGATGCATCCGACAGCTCGAATGCTTGCTCGACCTTCAGGTCGGGCAGGCCTTCGATTTCCAGGACGCGGCCCGAGAAGATGTTCTTCTTGCCTTGCTTGGCCACGGTCAGCAGGCCTTGCTTGATCGCGTACAGCGGAATCGCGTTGACCAGGTCGCGCAGCGTCACGCCGGGCTGCATCTTGCCCTTGAAGCGGACCAGCACCGATTCCGGCATGTCCAGCGGCATCACGCCGGTGGCGGCGGCAAAGGCCACCAGGCCCGAACCTGCGGGGAAGCTGATGCCGATCGGGAAGCGGGTGTGCGAATCGCCGCCGGTGCCGACGGTGTCGGGCAGCAGCATGCGGTTCAGCCACGAGTGGATCACGCCGTCGCCCGGGCGCAGCGAGATGCCGCCGCGCGTGCTGATGAACTCGGGCAGCGTGTGGTGGGTCTTGACGTCGACCGGCTTCGGGTAGGCGGCGGTGTGGCAGAACGACTGCATCACCAGGTCGGCCGAGAAGCCCAGGCAGGCCAGGTCCTTCAACTCGTCGCGGGTCATCGGGCCGGTGGTGTCCTGCGAGCCAACCGAAGTCATCTTCGGTTCGCAGTAGGTGCCCGGGCGGATGCCCTTGCCTTCAGGCAGGCCGCAGGCGCGGCCGACCATCTTCTGCGCCAGCGTGAAGCCCTTGCCGGTATCGGCCGGGTTCTGCGGCAGGCGGAACAGCGTCGACGGGGCCAGGCCCAGCGCTTCGCGCGCCTTGGCGGTCAGGCCACGGCCGACGATCAGGGGAATACGGCCGCCAGCGCGGACTTCATCGAACAGCACGTCGGACTTGACCTTGAACTCGGCGATCACTGCGCCGTCCTTCAGGGCCTTGCCTTCATACGGGCGCAGTTCGACCACGTCGCCCATTTCCATCTTCGACACGTCCAGCTCGATCGGCAGCGCGCCGGCGTCTTCCATGGTGTTGTAGAAGATCGGGGCGATCTTGTTGCCCAGGCACACGCCGCCGAAGCGCTTGTTCGGGATGAACGGGATGTCTTCGCCGGTGAACCACAGCACCGAGTTGGTGGCGGACTTGCGGCTGGAGCCGGTACCGACCACGTCGCCCACGTAGGCGACCAGGTGGCCCTTTTCCTTCAGCGATTCAATGAACTTGACCGGGCCGCGCTTGCCGTCTTCTTCCGGCTGGAACGCAGCGCCTTCGCGCTTGTTCTTCAGCATCGCCAGCGCGTGCATCGGGATGTCCGGGCGGGTGGTGGCGTCCGGAGCCGGCGACAGGTCGTCGGTGTTGGTTTCGCCCGGCACCTTGAACACGGTGATGGTCAGGCTTTGCGGCACTTCCGGACGGCTGGTGAACCACTCGGCGTCGGCCCAGCTTTGCAGCACGGCCTTGGCGTTGGCATTGCCCTGGTCGGCCTTTTCCTTCACGTCGTGGAAGGCGTCGAACATCAGCAGGGTCTTCTTCAGCGCTTCGGCGGCGACGGTGCCGACTTCGGCATCGTCCAGCAGCTCGATCAGCGGCGAGATGTTGTAGCCGCCCAGCATGGTGCCCAGCAGCTCGGTCGCCTTGGCGCGCGAGATCAGCGCGCACTTTTCCTTGCCCAGCGCCACGGCGGCCAGGTACGAGGCCTTGACCTTGGCGGCGTCATCCACACCGGCCGGCACGCGGTAGGTGATCAGCTCCACCAGGGTCTGCTCTTCACCGGCGGGCGGGTTCTTCAGCAGTTCGACCAGCTCGGCCGTCTGCTTGGCGGTCAGGGGCAGAGGGGGGATGCCAAGCGCGGCGCGCTCGGCCACATGTGCGCGATAGTTTTCAAGCATGGGAACCTGCTGAGTAATTAGGTTTAGAAAATCTCGTTACGTCGCGATTGTAGTCTGAAGCCGCCCCCTGGTCAAATGTCTTATATCTTATATAAGAGTGAAAACCAAAAACATCATGCAAATCAAGGCACTGGAAACTGGAGGACGTGCGAACCCACATGAATCACTACCCGACTAGCGTAGTAGGGAATGCATGGCGGCGCTCCCGCGACCTGCCCGGCGGCCCGGCCAGGAATCGCGGCAGCTTGCACCGGCACTCAAGTTCACACGACATCAAGCGTTAACCAGCCTGCAGGCGCGCATCACGAAGCGCCCGCTCGCTTTAGCGCCCTGCTTCGCAGATAGCTTGCCGTGCCTGCTCCCTTTCCGCTCAAATGGCCAAGCTGAAAGGGTTTCCCCCTTTTTTTCGGCCCTTTGCTGGCCTGCGATTCCGGAAGAATGGCAGGCATTCCGATACAGGCTTCTCATGGCGAACACGGCTTCCCCTCCCCGGACTGGCAACACAGGCAAGCGCGGCCGGCTGCTGCTGATCGGCGCCGGCGTGCTGGTGGTGGCACTGGGCGCCGGAGGCTTCGTGCTGGGCAGCGTGCTGAGCAACCGCCAGCCGGCGGCGCCCGCCGCGCCCGCCGCCCCGGTCGTGCCGCCGCCGATCTTCGTGCCGCTGGACGCGTTCACCGTCAACCTGCGCAGCGACGACGGCGACCGCTTCCTGCACACCGGCCTGTCGCTGAAGGTGGCCGATGCCGAGACCCAGGCTCGCCTGGCCCAGTACCTGCCCGAGGCACGCAGCCGCATCCTGCTGCTGCTGTCGGCCAGGCAGCCGGCCGACCTGGCCACCGTCGAAGGCAAGCGCAAGCTGGCCGACGACATCCGCGACACCATCAGCAAGCCGTTTGCCAGCGGCCTGCCGGCGCAGCGGGTGCTGGACGTGCTCTTCACCTCTTTCGTGGTGCAGTAAGCGCAAGCCAGGGCCGCACCGGATTCATCCATAACGCCGCACAAGGGGCAGGACACTAGATGGCCTACGACAAGTTCCTCTCGCAAGACGAGGTCGACGAGCTGCTCAAGGGCGTATCCGGCGAAGCCGATACGCCCAAGGCCAGCGAGCCTGCGCTCGACGAGGGCGGTGTGCGCCCCTACAACCTGGCCACGCAGGAACGCATCATCCGCGGCCGCCTGCACACGCTGGAAATCATCAACGAGCGCTTTGCGCGCTCGATGCGCACGGCGCTGTTCAATTTCATCCGCCGCGGCGCGGACATCACCGTGGGCAGCATCAGGATCGAAAAGTTCGGCGACTTCGCGCGCAACCTGCCGATGCCGACCAACCTGAACCTGGTCCACCTGAAGCCGCTGCGCGGCACGGCGCTGTTCGTCTACGACCCGAACCTGGTGTTTCTGGTGGTGGACAACCTGTTCGGCGGCGACGGCCGCTTCCACACCCGCGTGGAAGGCCGCGACTTCACCCAGACCGAGCAGCGCATCATCCAGCGCATGCTGGAGCTGACGCTGGCCAGCTACGGCAACGCCTGGCGCACCGTGCACCCGATCGAGACCGAGTACATCCGCTCGGAGATGCACCCCAAGTTTGCCAACGTCGCCACCCATAACGAGGCCGTGGTGACCACCGCCTTCCATATCGAACTGGGCGCCGTCGGCGGGCAGCTCCACGTGTGCCTGCCGTACGCGATGATCGAGCCGCTCAAGGACCTGCTGATGAATCCGCTGCAGGACGAGAAGGAAGTCGACAAGGGCTGGGTCACGCAACTGTCCACGCAGCTGCGCGCGGCCGAGGTGGAGCTGGTGGCCGAGTTCGCGCACCTGCAGAGCACCGTGGCCGAAGTGCTGGCGATGCGCGCCGGCGACGTGCTGCCGATCGAGCTGCCGGAGAAGGTGTTCGGCAAGGTGGACGGCGTGCCCGTCATGCAATGCGGCTTCGGCACGATGAACGGCCAGTACGCGCTGCGGGTAGAACGAATGATCAATCACCAGGACGGCGATTCCCACCTGGACACCGAGGACAGCGATTATGAGTGACGGCATCGAGGACAAGCCCGTCGATCCGATGGACGACTGGGCCAGCGCGCTGGCCGAGCAGACCAGCGCCACATCCGCCGGGATCCCCGCAGCCGCCGCACCGGCGGCCCAACCCGCGGCCACTCCGGCCGCCGCCACCGTGTTCCAGCCGCTGGCGAAGGAAGCGCCGAGCGGCTTCCGCAACGATATCGAGATGATTCTCGATATCCCGGTGCAACTGACCGTGGAACTGGGCCGCACCAAGGTGCCCATCAAGAACCTGCTGCAGCTGGCGCAGGGCTCGGTGGTGGAGCTGGACGGCCTGGCCGGCGAGCCGATGGACGTGCTGGTCAACGGCTACCTGATCGCGCAGGGCGAGGTGGTGGTGGTAAACGACAAGTTCGGCATCCGCCTGACGGACATCATCACGCCGTCCGAGCGCATCCGCAAGCTGAACAAATGAGCATGCAGACGCGCGCCAGCCTGGCCGTGCTTGCGGCGCTGCCGGGGGCCGCCATGGCCGCCGACGGCACGCACGCGCCGGCCATCAGCGGCGCGGCCAGCCTGGCGCAGGCCGGGCTGGGGCTGTTCGCCATCGTCGCGCTGATCCTGGGCATGGCCTGGGTGGCCCGGCGTGCCGGCCTGGTCCGTCACGCCACCGGCGGCGCGATGAAGGTGGTCGGCAGCACCATGCTCGGCGCACGCCAGCGCCTGGTGCTGGTGGAAGTGGGCGATACCTGGCTGGTGCTGGGCGTGAGCCCCGGCGAAATCCGGCCGCTGCATACCCTGCCTGCGGGCACCACCGCAGCCAATCCCCTCGCCGCCACCGGCGGTGCAGGCCCTTCGCAACAGCCGGGTGGCGGCACCTTTGCCGAAAAGCTGCTGCGTTCGATGCAAAATCACTTCAAGTCATGAATTCCCCGCGTGCCGCGCTGCGGCGCCCGCTGCCGGGCCCGCTGCTGTCCCTGCTCGCGCTGATGCTGGCCATTGCCGCGCTGGCGCCCGCGCCGGCCTGGGCCCAGGCACTGCCCGGCGTCATCAGCAAGCCCGCCCCGGGCGGCGGCCAGATCTGGTCGCTGCCGGTACAGACGCTGGTGCTGCTGACCTCGCTGTCGTTCCTGCCGGCGGCGATGCTGCTGATGACCGGCTTCACCCGCATCATCATCGTGCTGGGCCTGCTGCGCAGCGCACTGGGCACCGCCACCTCGCCGCCCAACCAGGTGCTGGTGGGCCTGTCGCTGTTCCTGACCTTCTTCGTGATGGCACCGGTGTTCGACCGCGTCTACAACGACGCCTACAAGCCGCTGTCGGAAAACAAGATCAGCCTGGAGGCCGCCGCGGCCAAGGCCGCGGAGCCGCTCAAGGCCTTCATGCTGCGCCAGACCCGCGAGAAGGACCTGGCCATGTTCGCGCAGATGGCCAAGGCGCCTGAAATGCAGGGCCCCGAGGAAGTGCCGCTCAGCATCCTGGTGCCGGCCTTCGTCACCAGCGAGCTGAAGACCGCGTTCCAGATCGGCTTCACCATCTTCATCCCGTTCCTGATCATCGACCTGGTCGTCGCCAGCGTGCTGATGGCGATGGGGATGATGATGGTGCCGCCGGCCACCATCTCGCTGCCGTTCAAGCTGATGCTGTTCGTGCTGGTCGACGGCTGGCAGCTGCTGCTGGGTTCGCTGGCGCAGAGCTTCATGAACTGAGGCGGCCCCAGCGCCCGCCACCCACCGCAGAGTCCGAGCCATGACACCCGAGACCGTAATGACCATCGCCACCCAGGCGATGAAGATGACCCTGCTGCTGGCCGCCCCGCTGCTGCTGGTGGCGCTGGCCGCCGGCCTGGTGGTGAGCCTGTTCCAGGCCGCGACGCAGATCAACGAGATGACGCTGAGCTTCATCCCCAAGCTGATCGCGCTGTTCGCCACCATGGTGCTGGCCGGGCCGTGGATGATCAATTCCATGGTCGACTACATGCGCGGGGTGTTCCAGAGCATTCCCGCGCTGGCGCACTGACGCTGGCCAGTCCCCCCGCCCTTCCGCCCTGACTCCCCGCCGTGGTCGAATTCACCTCAGCCCAGCTCTACAGCTGGCTCGCGGCGTTCCTGTGGCCCTTCTTCCGCATCCTGGCCCTGATCGGCACCGCGCCGCTGTTCGGTGAGTCCACCATCCCGCGCCGCGCCAAGATCGCGCTGTCCGCGATGATCGCGATGGTGGTGTCGCCCACCATCGCGCAGCTGCCGGTGGTGCCGGTGTACTCCTTCGGGGGGCTGATGATCATCCTCAACGAAGTCGGCATCGGCCTGGCCACCGGCTTCGCCATGCGGCTGGTCTTTGCCACCGTGCAGCAAGCCGGCGAAATCATCGGCCTGCAGATGGGCCTGTCCTTTGCCTCGTTCTTCGACCGCGCCGCCGGCGGCCAGACCATGGTGCTGTCGCGCTTCCTGAACCTGATCGCGATGCTGCTGTTCCTGGCGCTGGACGGCCACCTGCTGATGCTGGGCGCGCTGGTCGACAGCTTCAACGGCCTGCCCATCGGCGGCACGCCGCTGTCCGCCGGCGGCGCCATGGCCGTGGCCCGCGCCGGCGGCATGGTGTTCTCGTCCGGACTGCTGCTGGCGCTGCCGATGATCGCGGCGCTGCTGACGCTGAACCTGGCGATGGGCATCCTGAACCGCGCCTCGCCGCAACTGTCGATCTTTGCGGTCGGCTTCCCGGTCACGCTGTCCGGCGGCCTGCTGGTGCTGATGCTGGTGATGCCGCAGATGGGCACCTACATGCAGCACATGATCGAGGCGGGGCTGGAGGCGCTCGGGACGGTGCTGGGGCAGTTTGCGCGGTAGGTTT
This sequence comes from Cupriavidus sp. FW305-46, assembly GCF_058787075.1. Lineage (NCBI taxonomy): Bacteria > Pseudomonadati > Pseudomonadota > Betaproteobacteria > Burkholderiales > Burkholderiaceae > Cupriavidus > Cupriavidus sp. FW305-46. Next base: position 74,395 of record NZ_JBYSZI010000023.1, on the reverse strand, counting down.
GCGTATTATCTTAGATCTCGAATATTACTTGACATGGCGCATGGAAGGACTAGTATTGCGCCATGTACTTCGATCTCTAAGATTTCTGAGGTACCGCAACCACCGTTCAGGAGCCCTTCATGTACGACATTTTCGCCACCGACAAGCTGATCGACCTCTGGCTGACCGAAGACATCGGCATCTGCGACTTGACCGTCCAGACCATGATTGAACCGGGAGAGACCGGCACCTTCTGCATGAACGCCCGCGAGCCGATGCTTATCGCCGGCATCGACGTGGCGGCACGCATCTTCGCGCGCTACGATCCGACGCTGTCGGTCGATGTGCGCGTCGCCGATGGCGACAAGGTTGAAAAAGGCGCGGTGCTGCTTAACGTGAGCGGCAATGCACGCAGCGTCCTGACGGCCGAGCGCACCGCTCTTAACATCATGCAGCGGCTGTGCGGCATCGCCAACCATACGGCAACCTATGCCCAGGCTATTGCCCATACCAAGGCGCGCCTGATCGACAGCCGCAAGACCACGCCGGGCCTGCGCGCGCTGGAAAAGCATGCGGTGACCTGCGGCGGCGGCCTGAACCATCGGCTGAGCCTGGACAACGGCGTGATGATCAAGGACAACCACATCGCCGTATGCGGCAGCATCGCTGCCGCCGTGGCACGCGTGCGCCGCAAGCTGCCCGTGCTGACCAAGCTGGAAGTGGAATGCGACCGGCTGGAACAGGTGCACGAAGCACTGGCAGCCGGTGTCGACGTGATCATGCTGGACAACATGTCGGTGCCCGACATGAAGGAAGCCGTGCAGATCGTCAATGGCCGGACCAAGGTCGAGGCATCAGGCGGCATCCGCCTGGAAACGATCCGGGCCGTGGCGGAAACGGGCGTGGACTATATCTCCACGAGCAAGATCACCCAGTCCGCCCCTGCCGTCGACATCGGGCTCGACGAAGCCTGACACCGGGGGGACCAGCCCCCTGATCGCTCTAACCGATTCACGCCTTCTACCCAAGGCATTCACCCTTGCCGGTCTCGCCCGGCGAGGGTCTTTTCCGTTGCGGGTCGTCTACAGGTCCGAGAGCAGGCGCCCCACCTCCTGTGTGGACGGGACCCGCCGGCCATGTTCCGCCGACGCGGCTTCGTCGGCGACCAGCCGCTTCGCAATCGTGATCAGCACGCGGCGCGTGGTCAGCACGTCTTCTTCGCTCAGCCCTTCCACGCTGAGTTCATTCACCTCGGTCGCCAGCGGTTCAAGCTTGCGGCGCAGCGCGCGTCCGGTCTTGCTCAGGAACACATGCACCTTCTTCTTGTTGCCGGGAAGATGCGTGCGTTCCACGTAGCCCAGCGCCTCCAGCGCCTTGACTGCCGCAAACGTCGTCGGCTCGGTCACCCCGGCGCGTTCGCTCAGCTCTCGCTGCGACACGCCGTCATGGCGCCACAGGATACGCAGGATGGTCCAGTGGCCATACGAAACCGAATGTTCCGCCAGCCGCAGCTGCAGCGCCCGGATATAGGCCCGGGCGGCATCCTTCACCAGGTGGGCAAGCCGCTCTTCATCGGCTTCATCCGCAGGCGTGATCGGGACCGGAGCATCCGGTTTCTTTGTGGCCATAGTCGTGAGGGAAAGTAGAGCGTATGCATGCGGCACCGGACGACCCGGTGCCAGCGACAGCGCACATGATAGCGCCTCCGGCGCCCGCACGCCGACACCACTGCTTCGTCGGCAAGGCCTCTCCATGTAGCGTTCACTCCATCAGTGCACGATGCCCGCAACCCATGCACGGGGCACCGTCACCGCGCACCCTGCTCCCCGTGTTTTCCCCTATAAGCCCGCGAATCCCGCGTACACACTGGATTTGCGGGCGCTGGCCCGTTGCTTGCATTACCTTAGACATCGAACTTATCTTGACACCCCCCTGGCCGGTGCTAGCATAGCCACATAACTTCGACATCTAAGGTAATGCTCATGAAGGCGACCGGCACATTCTTCTTTGTTGTGGGGCCCAGTGGCGCTGGCAAGGACTCCCTGATCGACGGTGCACGTGCCACGCTCGACGGCGACTACGTTTTTGCGCGGCGCGTCATCACCCGCCCTGACGGCTCTGCTGGCGAGGAGCACGAAGGTGTCACGGAAACCGAGTTCGCGCGGCGCCAGCGAAGCGGAGAGTTCCTGGTGACCTGGGACGCGCACGACCTCCGCTACGGATTGCCCAGGTCCCTGATGTGCGAGCTCGAACGCGGCCGCAACGTCGTGGCCAATGGCTCGCGCGGCGTCATCGCGGAACTCGCGGCGCGCTTGCCCCGTTTCGTGGTGGTCCTGGTAACGGCACCGCATGACGTGCTTGCCCGGCGCATTGCCGCACGCGGGCGGGAATCGGGCGACCAGGTTGCCAGCCGCGTGGCACGCGCGGGAGCTCCGGTGCCGCCACACGTCCCCTGTATCACGGTGTCGAACGACAGCACGCTGGAAGCAGGCACGGCACGCTTTGTCGAAGCCTTGCGCAACGGCACCAGGGCATCCGCCGCCGAACGGCCGGCCAGCCGCACCAACCTGATGGCCAAGCTGCGCGGCGAGCCGCTCGACGAAGCTGCCTACGTCGCCGTGCTGCAGGACGCCATCGCCGGGCGCTACACCGAGGCCGAGCTGACCGAGTTCCTCGTTGCCGCAACCCGCACGCTCACGGACGAGGAAGTGGTGGCACTGGCACGCGCGCGTACCACCTTCACACCCCGCATCGACTGGGACGAACCGGTAGTCGTCGACAAGCATTCGATGGGCGGCGTTCCCGGCAGCCGCATCACGCTGATCGTGGTGCCGATTGTCGCGGCCTACGGGCTGGCGATGCCCAAGACATCGTCGCGCGCGATCACCTCTGCCGCCGGCACCGCCGATGCCATGGAGACCATCGCACGGGTCGACCTGGCGCACGAGGACGTGCGCCGCTGCGTGGCCCAGGCGCGCGCCTGCATCGCCTGGAACGGACGGCTGAACCATTCCGTGGTCGACGATGTGATGAACGCCATCACGCGGCCGCTGCGGCTGGATTCGCGGCGCTGGTCGGTGGCGTCGATCCTGTCGAAGAAGTACACCGCCGGCGCCACCCATGTCATCGTCGACCTGCCCTACGGGCCGCAAACCAAGCTGGCAACGCGCGCCGACGCCGAGGCGCTGGGCGCGCTGTTCGAACACGTCGGCAAGGGACTGGGCCTGCACGTACGCGCACTGGTCACGGACGGCAGCCGCCCGATCGGGCGCGGCATCGGCCCCGCACTGGAAGTGCGCGACGTCCGACTCGTGCTCGACAACGCTCCCGATGCGCCCGCCGACCTGCGTGACAAGGCCCTGCGCTTTGCCGGCGAAATCATCGCATTCGATCCCCGCGTGGGCTCCCCCGAACACGGCATGCAAATTGCGGCGGCGCTGCTGCATGAAGGCAAGGCCAGGGCCGCGTTCGAGCGCATCGCCGCCGCGCAGGGCGTTCGCTGCGATCCAGTGGCGCCGGGTACGCATACGCTGGTCGTTCCCGCCGCCACGCAGGGCCGGGTCACGGGCGTCGATGGCCTGCAGATTTCCGGCGTGGCGCGCGCCGCCGGCGCGCCGCGCGATGGCGGTGCCGGGGTCGACATGCTGTGCGCGATCGGTGCAAGGGTGGCGCCAGGGCAACCGCTCTACCGTATTCACGCCGGCTTCGCTGAAGCGCTAGAGGCGGCTGCGGCACTGGTGCGCGCCGGCGGCGAGTGCTGCCAGGCGGTGCGTATAGACCCCGATTGACCGGCTTTCCCGCTTCCTTCACCCTAACCGACGAGGCATATCAATGAGACCCCTATCCGTCGTCAGCAGTCTGGCATCGCTCCTGTTTGTCGCAGGCAGCCTGGGCACCCTGCCCGGGCGCGCCGAAGCCAATATCGCCAGTACCTTCCCGCAAAAGCCGATCCGCATGGTGGTGACGTTCCCGGCCGGAGGGGGGACCGATTCTCTCGCGCGCCTGATCGGGGCCGACATCAGCAAGTCGCTGGGGCAGCCGGTGGTGATCGACAACCGGCCCGGCGCCAGCGGCAATATTGGCGCCGAGTTCGTCGCCAAGAGTCCCGCCGACGGCTATACGCTGCTTATCGTCAACAGCAGCTTTGCCATCAACCCGAGCGTCTTCAAGAAGCTGCAGTTCAATCCCAAGTCCGATTTCAGCGCCGTCATCACCTTCGCTTCGGTGCCATCGGTGATCGCCGTGCCATCGCACTCGAAACTCCGCACTTTCAGCGACCTGCTGGCGGCGGGCAAGAGCGCCTCCCCTCCCAGCTATGCGTCGTGCGGCAACGGCACCCCGCAGCATCTGGCAGGCGAACTGCTCAAGGTTTCGGCAAGGATGGACATGCTGCACGTGCCATACAAGGGTTGCGCCCCCGCCATCGCCGACGTACTCGGCAACCAGGCCGATGTCAGCGTCAACACGCTGACCAACACCATCCCCTACCTGAAAAGCAACAAGCTGCGCGCGCTGGCCGTCACGTCGAAGGCACGCTCGCCGTTCCTGCCAGACGTACCCACCGTGAGCGAGCTTGGCGTGGCCGGCTATGACGTCGACCAATGGTTCGGCATCCTCGCCCCGGCAAATACGCCGCCCGAGATCGTGCAAAGGCTCAACACGGAAATCGCCAGGGCCATCGCCAAGCCCGAGGTCAAGGCATCGCTGACGCAACTCGGCTTTGCCACGACGACAAGCACGCCCGCTGAATTCCAGAAGCTGGTGAGTTCCGACATCGATCGCTGGCAGAAATTCACGACGAAGATCAATCTGCTCGTCGACTGACCCGGCTGGGGCACCGGCCAGGCCACAGCAGGCGGATCCCCCGACTTCCCGTAGTACATCGTTGCCACGCGGGCGCAAGCCAGCCCCCGTGCGAGCGCGTTCGTGCCTGCGGGATGGCCGCGACGATCCGGTGGCGCCGGGCCGCCTTCAGGCCGGATCAGAAGCCGACCGTCGCCGACATCATCAACGTGCGCGGCTCGCCAATGGCCAGGCCGCCATAGCTGTCCACCGCCGCCCAATAACGGCGGTCGAACACATTGCGCAGATAGAGGCGAAGAATCGCGTCTTTCCCGGCCATCCTGGTCCGGTAGCGCGCACCCAGGTCCACGCGCGTCCAGGCTGGCAAGCTCTGGGTATTGGCCTGGTCAACATACTGGCGCCCGGTGTAGGCAAGCGCGCCGCTCAGTGTCAGGCCGGGAAGCCAGGCGGCATCCCATTCGGCGCCAAGGTTCACCTGCAGCGACGGGGCGCCGATGACGGACCTGCCCACCGTGCCGGCGTCCGCGTCGCGGGTGATGGTTGCGTCAAGCAGTGCAGCGCTCGCCAGCAAGCGCACGTTGCTGGCGAGCTCGCCGTACAGCCCGAACTCGAGACCCCGGCTACGCTGCTCGCCGTTGACGGCGAACCACGAGCCAGCAAGCTCCCCGCCGGGCTTGCTGATCTGGAATGCGCTGATGGTGGCGCGCATGCCGCCTTGTTCCAGCTTTACCCCTACCTCGTACTGGCGCGACTTGTACGGGGCGAACACTTCACCGGCATTGCTGGCACTACCCGGCGCGATTTCGCCCTTGCTGAGCCCCTCGATACGATTGGCGTAGAACGATACCTGCTGCCAGGGCCTGACCACCAACCCCGCCAGCGTCGTCCACGCGCCCTGGTCGTAGCGCGAGGCCAGTCCTCCGTCCGCGTTGAAGTTGTCCGACTGCACACGCTGGCGGCGCAGGCCAAGCGTCAGTTGCAGGCGGCGGTCAAGGACCGAGAGCGTATCGGCCAATGCCACGCCGGTGAGCCGTGTCTTCGATACCGTCGGCACGCCAGACGGCGCCGGCACATCCTGGAACGGCAGCGTCGCGGGCGCGTAGAGGTTGGTCAGCGCGGTCGTGCTGGCAGTGTTGTACGCGCGCCCGAGCTTGTCGTGGTAGCCACTGGCCACGACGCTGAGCTGGTGACTCACGGGGCCGGTCTGGAAACGCGCGCGCACGCCGGTGTCGGCGCTGACACGCGCCACCTGGAAGCGATAGTTGGAGTCGGCTACCGCCACATCGCCCGCGGCATCGATGATGGTTGGCGTGATGGCAAACAGCCGCGCCACGTGCGTCTGCCCGCCACCGGCATCGGCAAACCAGGTCACGCCGTCGGCAAGGTCGTATTCCGCGCGCAGCAGCTGCGAGCCGTCGCGGATATGGGATTGCTCCCACGGCTGCGAGATATTGCGGCGGCCATCCGGCGCGTCGGGCACGGCGATGCCTGGCACGATATGCAGCAACCGCGATGGCGCGGAAATCCGTTCGCGCTGGCCGATCAGATCCAGCGTGGTGCGCAAGCGCTCGCCCTGGTAGTCCAGCGCCAGCGCGCCCGAGGTGGCGCGGCGCGACTGGTTGTCGAGCGCGGTACCGCCACCCAGGTAGCTGCCATTGAAGCGAATGCCGAACTGGCTGGCACTGCCCAGGCGGCGGCTGATATCCACGCTGCCCCCGAACTGCGACGCCGCCGCGTAGTCGGCCGTGAAGCGCGTCACGTCGACGGCACCCGCGCGCTTGGGCACGATGTTGATGCCGCCGCCCACGCTGCCGCTGGGCGCCATGCCGTTGAGCACCGCCGTGGGGCCCTTGATCAGTTCCACGCGCTCGACATAGCTGGTGGAAACGCGATAGTTGGACGCCACGCCATAGATGCCATCGAACGCGATCTCGCCGAAGTTGCCGTTGCCCACCGGAAACCCGCGGATGCTGAACGCATCCAGGATGCCGCCGGGCTGGCTGACATAGCGCACCGATGCATCGTTGGCCAGCACGTCGCCAACGGTGCGTGCCTGCTGGTTTTCGATGAAGCCGGCGCTGTAGCCCACGGCATTGAACGGTGCATCCATGTTGTCGGTGTTGCCGAGCAAACCCAGGCGCACGCCTTGTGTGACCTGTCCACCGGCCAGCAACGGCGGTTCGCTGTCATGCGTGCCGACGACGCGCACCTCGGGCAGCGTTGCGGGCGCGCGTTCACCTTGCACCGCGGCGCGGCGCACGGCGTAGCCGCCGCCGTCCATCGGCACAGCCTCCAGCCCGGTGCCGGCCAGCAGCACGTGAAAGCCCTCGGGAACGGCATAGCTGCCATGCAACCCCTCGCTGCGCAGCCCGGCCAGCTGCGCGGCATCGTAGGACAGATTGATGCCGGCGGCGCTGGCAAAGCGGTTCAGCGTGACCGTGAGCGGGCCGGGCGCGATGGCGAAGGCGCGCATGGCGACGGCACTGCCCTTGTCTTGCCCCAGCGCCGGCAGCGCGGCGGTCCCCAGCGTCAGGACAGCGAGCCACGCCCCCGCGGCGGCCGAAGCGCTCCGCGTGCGCCACACCGCGCCCGGGGATCGTTGCGACTGCCGCTTCCTCACGCCGCTCCGCTCAGAAGTCCACGGCCACGGACGCCATGAAGGTGCGCGGGACACCCTGCGAAATGGTCCCGTACGATGCCACGCCCGACCAGTACTTGCGATCGAAGGCGTTGATCAGCGCCGCGCGGAAGGTGGTGGCATGACCGCTGACCTTGGTGCGGTAGCGCGCGCCCAGGTCCACCGTGGTCCACGACGGCACGTGCTGGGTATTGGCCTGGTTGACGTAAGCATTGCCGGTGTAGTTCACCGCGCCGGTCAGCGTCAGGCCCTGTACCCACGGCAGGTCCCACTCGGCGCCCGCGTTGGCCATCACCTTGGGCACGCCCACCGGGCGGTTGCCGAGGGTCGCGGCGCTGTTGGTCTTGGTCAGCTCGCCGTCCAGCAGGGTCACGCCGCCGAGCAGGCGCACACCCTTCCAGGCTTCCCCGGACAGCGTGAGCTCGATGCCCTGGTTGCGCTGCTCGCTGTCGATCGCATAGACCGTGCCGAACAGCTGGCCGCTGGGCTTGCTCATGCGGAACACCGCCAGCGTGGCCATGACCTTGCCGGCATCGAGCTTCACGCCCACCTCCTGCTGCTTGGTCTTGTACGGTGCGAACACCTGGCCCGCGTTCGACGCGGTGGCGGGCGCGATATCGCCCTTGCTCAGGCCTTCCACGTAGTTGGCGTACAGGGACACATGCTGCCAGGGCTTGTACACGATGCCGGCCAGCGGCGTGACCGCGCTCTCGTCATACGAAGCGGTCTTGGCGCCGCTGCTGCTGTAGTTGCCGGACTTTACCTGCTGGTAGCGCAGGCCCAGCGTCAGCTGCAGGCGCTCGTCGAATGCGCTCAGCGTGTCGGCCAGCGCCACGCCGGACAGCGTGGAGTCCGACACCTTGGGCACGGAGGCGGGTGCTGCCACGCTCTGCTCGGGGCTGGCGACCGGGTCATAGATATTGGACCGCACCGCCGTGCCCGCTCTGCTGGCACTCGCGATCCTGTCCGTGTAGAGGTTGGCCTGCAGCGCCAGTGCATGCCTGACTGAGCCGGTCCCGAATCTGGCCCGCACACCGGTATCGAACGAGGAGCGATTGATCCGGAACTTCCAGTTCTGCGGCACGGCCGAGGTGTCGCCGCCGGCGTTCAGGATGGTGGGGGTCTGGTCGGAGAAGCGCGCCACGTCCGAGCGGGTGCCGCCGGCATCGGCAAAGATGGTGACGTTGTCAGTCAGGCCGTACTCGGCGCGCAGCAGCGTCGAGAGGTCGTTGGACTTCCACCAGCCCCATGGCTGCGAGACATTGCGCCGGCCGTCAGGTGCCGCTGGCACCTCCACGCCCGGGGCGACAAGGAACGGACGCGTGGGAGCATCGACCCACTGGTACTGCTCGATCACGTCGAGCGAGGCGCGCAGGCGCTCGCCCTGATAGTCCAGCGACAATGCGGCCACCTCGGCGCGCGACTTCTGGTGGTCCAGCGGGGTCGGGCCCTGGCGGTGCAGCCCGTTGAAGCGCACCCCCCATTCGCGCTTCTCGCCGAAGCGGCGGCTCAGGTCGACGGCGCCGCCCACCTGCGCGTCGGAAGCATAGTCCAGCGTAAAGCGCGTCAGGTCCGTGGCCAGCGCGCGCTTGGGCACCACGTTGACCACGCCGCCCACGCCGCTGTTGGGCGACATGCCATACAGTAAGGCGGCCGGGCCCTTGAGCACCTCGACCCGCTCCAGGTATTCGGTGAACAGGTGATAGTTGGGCGAGACCCCGTAGACGCCGTCGAAGGCCACCTCGGACAGGTTGCCCTCGTTGATCGGGAAGCCGCGGATGTAGAACGAATCGGTCACGCCGCCGATCTGGCCGGTGAAGCGCGTGGACGGGTCGCTCCCCAGCACTTCCGCCAGCGTCACGGCTTGCTGGTCCTCCAAGCGTTGTGCGGTGTAGTTGGTCGTCGCGAACGGGGTGTCCATCACCCCCTTGTTGCCAAGCAGCCCGAGCCGGCCGCCGCGCGCGACCTGTCCGCCCGCGTACGCCGCGGGCAGGTCGCCGGCGCCATCGGCGCTGGCGCTGACGGTCACGGCCGGCAGCGTTTGTGGATCGGCGGCCTGCGCCAGGGCTTCAAACGGTGCCACGGCGGCCCCCAAGGTCAGGCAGACGCAGGCACGGTGCAGCGCGATGGCCAGCGGCCGGGGTTGCGGCGTGCAGGCCATGCGAGGCGACTTTGCAGGGCGGGCGTGGGTAAAACAAGATACAGACATCATTCTCTCCGGCAGCGACAGGTTTTGGTTTCCTATGCTGTTGGCCGGTCGAGAACCGGAATCCCCTCACTTTTCCTGAAAATATTTCTCGCACGCCCGGCATCGTGGTTCAGCGCGGCCCCACGCTGACCCAGAAGCGCGTGCGGTAGCGAATGCTGATGGGCTGCGCCTGCGCAAGGAATGCCAGTGCCCGGTCGGTGTCTCGCACCCGGTATGCGCCGGACACGCGCAGGTCCGCCACGGACGGGTCGCAGACGATGCGCCCGCTCCGGTAGCGCGACAGCTCGGCCAGCAGGTCCGCAAGCCGCATGTCGTTGCCGGCGATCACGCCTTCGGCCCAGCCGTCGTCCGTGAACGGCCGGGCCGGTGCTGGTGCGCTGCCGTCGGCTGCGAGCCACCAGTTCGTGCCGGCTCGCGCCACCTTTGCGTTGTCATCGGCGGCCCGGCCGTTGGCGGGATGCAGGGCGACCGCCCCTTCGAGCACGCTGACGCGCGCGTGCCCGTCCTCCAGCCGCACCACAAAGCGCGTGCCCAGAGCGCGTAGTCCGCCAAATGGCGTCTCTACCCAGAACGGCCGCATTGCAACGGGCGTATCGTGGCCGGTGGCAACCAGGATCTCTCCACGCCGCAACGTCACGACGCGTCGCGTGGCGTCGAAGCGGGTGCTGATCGCGGTGTCGGTATTCAGCACGATCGTGCTGCCGTCGTCGAACCGCACCGTGCGCTGCTCGCCGGTGGCGGTGCTGGCATCGGCCAGCAGGCGCTGCCACGGGGCCAGCTCGCGCGCTGCGCCGGCAGCCAGTACCGAAACACCAGCCAGCGCAAGGATCTTGATAGCCTGGCGCCGCCGGATGCCGCGCGTGCCACGACGCTTGCCCACGGTCTTCAGCGTATCGAGCGCCAGGGCCGGCGGCATCCGGCTGAAATCGTCCTTCAGACCCTGCACGCGTTGCCAGGCCACGCCATGCAGCGGACTGGCGGCCAGCCATTGTGCAAAACCCTTGTGCGCAACGGCATCGCCCTCGCCAAAGTCGAGCTTGACCATCCAGCGGATGGCCTGGTCGACGACATCGGACGGAACAGAGAGCTCAGGCCGCGGCTGCGCGGGCCTGCCTGGATCGGTCACCGGCGCCTACTCGCCAAAGCGCAGCGTGTAGCAATGCCGCAGCGCCGTGGCCACGTAACGTTCCGCCGTGGCCAGCGATACCCCCAGACGCTCGCCAATCTGGCGGCAACTCAGCCCTTCGAGCTGCGCCCACAGGAATGCGGTGCGCACCCGCGGCTTCAAGGCATCGAGGATGCGGTCGATCGCGATCAGCGTCTCGAGAAACTGGAGCCGGCTCTCAGGCGACGGCGCTTGTGGTTCGGGCAGCTGGGCCAGCGTCTCCAGCCACGCCAGTTCCAGTTCGCGGCGGCGCCAGTGCTCGATGACCAGCCCACGCGCGATGGTGCTCAGGTAGGTGCGCGGCTCGCGGATATCGCAGGGTTCACGCCGCAACAGGCGCAGGAATACGTCCTGGGCGAGATCAGCAGCGTCGCAGGCATTGCCAAGCTGACGGCGCAGCCACCCCTGCAACCACCGGTGGTGATCGCAATAGAGAACATGAACCTGCTGATTGCCCGGAATGTCGGCGGCGCCCACCTGCGAAACCCTCGTTCATTTCCGCACCCAACGATGCGCGCACTATGCAAATGAGAATTATTTCTATTTTAAGCGGAGATTCACGGATGCTGCAAGCGCTTCCTGGCAACGCTCGCCCCCTCACCCCTTCGCAGCGGCCCGCGGGCCGCTGCTGGGCGGAACCGCTCCCTCACGATCCCAAGTGAATCACGGCCGCGCTGGGTACCCAGCGCCCCGTCAGAACGTTTTTCTCTTTACATGCCAAGCGACGCTCGCACTTGACGTCGTAGCAGATGCAAAACCGATCGTGAATGTAGTAGGTGATACGGCCGCGATATACGGCCTGGCATTCGCTGCCTCTCGGTTGGTCGCTGTCAATACAATTTCGCTCTTAGACGGGGTATAGCTCAAACCATGCTTCACCGTCATGGCAGATGCATCTGCAGCTGCCATTGCCTCGCCACATCCCTCGGTAGCGAACCCTAGGTTGCCTTCAACCCTGGCGAATAGCGTAGATATCCGCAGCCCCCCAGTATCATTTCGACTCACGCCGTTGCTACTGTCACCATCCGCCGACTCAATGATTGCCATCGTGGCAGGCGAGCCCGCCCCTCGAGCCAGCGTGTTCTCGTTAACCTGGAAGCGTGTGCAGCCAGCGAAATCGATCCCAAACCGTCTAAAGAATGAAATCGTACAGTGCACCAAGAATCCCGAGGCCACGCCCCGCAGCCTGATGCAATCAGCTCCGGCACCGTTCGAATGGTTCAGTGCTGAAATAAAGCCAATCTTGAGATTTCTCGTGGGGTCGCCGTTGTCAGCCAAATTGACATCCAACGCGGGATTAGATCCCCCCCCGCGAAGCGCGCGACTTGATAGGTAGCACCCACCGTTGATCTCGACGCAGTCAACCCCACGTAGCACAACGGGGGCATCACAATAGTCAATAACCACTCCCCCAGTGATTGTTACCAAATCAGTTCCCTGCGAATAGATGCCAGTTGCACAGCCGATGGCGACACCGCCATTGATAACCAGACCAGCAGAATAAGGGCTGTAGTCACCGTCATCATTAACCATGTACGCCGTATTCTTCCAATTACAGCCTATAAGCTGCGTATTGACTGTCCTGACACGATAGACCCCCTTGTTACCAAACGTACCGTCAAAGGAACATCCAACTAGCGCCCCCTCGCGCACCCCATCGAGATACACGCCGTAGTCGGCATTCATGAATTTGACGCCGACCAGCAAGAAATCATCGTATTGAGTAGTGCTGGTGCCGGTCACCCACCTGACGCCGATACCCCGTCCAGTGAATCTGCCACCGCAGATTGTCAGCTTCTTTCCGTGATCGCTTTTCCTGATAGCTCCCTTGCCTTCCATGGCACATATGATTTCGGCCCCGTATGCAATGAGCGTGACCGTCTTTCCAGTAAGGTCCACCTCCGTCAGCCTGTAGCGACCGCCGGCCGGAAACACTAACATGCCGCCATCCCTAATCCCCGCCACGGCAGCCGCGACGGCAGCAGTGTCATCGGCAACACCATCTCCCCGCGCACCAAACTTTCTTACGCTTGTCGGTTCATCCCCCGGACGATGCGACGGAGAGCGCTCCTCAGTGCCTGCGAGACTTGTTTGCCACCGGAGCAGCGAAACACCGATGCTCGTTGCAAGTCCTCCGAAAAGAATCCTCCGCCTATTACTCATATCCTGGCAACTCCACTCTCGCATCGATCAAGCTAGCTACCCGGTATCCACCAGAGCGGTATACTTCCGTCAGCTTTTCATCGCACACTAATGGAGCGATGACGGGTTCCACGTCTTTCGCTTGATGCGCAGACAGGAATTGATACAAGCGCCTCCCCCGTTGGCTCATAGCGAGAGCGCACAAGTACTTTCACGGCCGACTCGCCCTCATCAATATATCGCCGAGATCAGCAATCAGCATACGATAGGCCATCAACGTATTGCGAGCATCATCAATTCTACCGGCGATTAGCGAAAAACCTATGCGACTTAACGGCTCCAAGCAAAGAGTTACAAAAACCAACGTCCACGCAGGTATCCGCTTAAAATGTTTGAACCCGTAAAGTAAGCGGCTACGCAAAGAGTAAAACAACCGATGCCCCTTTACCTGTTGCGAGGTGCCGCCGCCAGCGTGATACGCCTGGACGTCAGCTATATACATGCTCCGGAATCCGGCTTGACGAGCACGTAGCGATAAATCAACCTCTTCAAAGTAAACAAAGAATCGTTCGTCAAATCCGTGCAGTGCCATAAATAGGTCACGACGCATTAAAAAGAAAGCTCCTATCACCTGGTCTACTTGCCTATTCGAATCGTGAGGCCATTCCACCATGGCTTGCGTCCATCGCTGCAGGCCTGGAAGGCGATTAAGTCCGGTAGCGTTGACAAAAAAAGATGCCACCGTCGGAAAACGCGAGCAACTGCGAGCCACCTGATTCTTCTCATCCACAAGTGAAACACCGACAATCCCCACGTCCGCCGCCCCAGGTTCCTTAAGGTAAGTCAAGGGTCTGAGCAACGACTCGGAAAATATCCTCGCATCCGGATTCAAGAAGAGCACAAACTCTCCCTCAGCAAGCGCCGCGCCTTGGTTGCAGGCCGCGCCAAAGCCGCGATTCCAGGTATTAACTATTACCTTTACATCAAATGGTGAATTAGACGCCACCACCTTTGCCAACGACAGAGAATCGTCACTTGAGGCATTATCGACAATAATTACCGATTTAACCAATCCGCCGTGATGCTGCACAATGCTTGTGATTGCATCCGAGAGTTGCCCTCGGCTATTCCAATTAACCAAAACAATATCAAGCATGACCGAGCCCCCCCTTTTGCCATCTGAATCGGTACGGTGTCATAAACAGCCAATACCAAAACCAGACCTGAATCCAGGTTGATAGCAACGAAAAATACTGATCCTGGAAGAACTGCATCACCAACGGGTACACCGAAGCCGAATAATAAAAGATCCAGACTCCACCGCTCGAACGCGCTCTCCTATACAACCAATAGTGCACCATCAAAAACACCGGTGGAATTAGCACGCCGATGTACGAAAAGTCTCGAAAATAAACCTCGTATACCGTATACACATTGGTTGGATCCGGTACGAACGCATATCCTTTGACCAAAGATACCGGGGCCTTATCTGAAATACCCAGGGCATATTGAAGGGACACAAACAAGCGAAACGTATTCTCCCCCCAACTTAAATCCGGATTCCATTCCACAAGTCGGGAAAATGCAAGAAACGGACCAACTACATAGCCTCTCAGGCTTTCGAGAAAAGACTCAATATTCTCCGCAATACCCTCATCCGCGGAAATCCCCTTCGCAGTCATCGCCGCTACAAATATCGATAAAGCCGCAAAGATAACCAGCGCGATGAGTAACCCACGCATACGAATTGCACCAACATTCATCAACGGAACAAGAGCCAGACACAAAAAGAACAAGATGTATGTCCGACCAGTGCTGAGATAGCAGTAACATAGACTCACCGCGACGGAAAGCCACAGGCGACCACCTCCCAAATTTGATTGGCGGTAAAGAAATATCGACACGGAGGTAGTCACAAAAGAAAGTACCCACAAGTATGCCAATATCCCATAACCCTCCCCATCCTCCGTTATCGCCGCACGGAGTTTTATATAACCCAACACAGTAAAAATGCTCTCACCATCCGCAATTTCCGTAGCTCGCCCGTAGACGAACGGGAGCGCAATGATCGCCACTAACTGCGCCAGGTCAATAAATCTACTCTTTCTCGCAATGACCCCGTGCCGCCAAACTTCTGCGCCCCCCACCCGAAGTCGGAGACAGCATGAGATCATAATAAACAACGCAAGAAGCTTTGCCGTCAAAATAATAAGGATAAATTCTACCGAAACCGAGATAAAAGTATCCCGAGACAAATAATATCCAAAGAGCAAAAAGAACCAAACGAAGAAGTAAATCTGAAATGGATTCCCGAATCCCAATTGCCGCCGACTCGCTGTCAGCAGCCCCGCCAACGTAATGAGCAACAATATCTCAAACATTCCGCCTCCTGGAATAGTATGCTAACGCGCTGGCGTCGAAAATCATGCGACCCACCCAGGCCCAAGCCGCACCATGAATACCATAGTTATTCAGGAGAAAATATAGCGCAACAACAAAAAACGGCAATTCAATCACGTGCAATGTTGCGGTCAAATTGGCTCGCCCGTCCGCCTGAATCAACGCGTAAAACATGGAGCCGATCGCATTGGCAAAGACTCCGAGACACAGCACTTGACCGATTACAATTGACTCGGAATTTAGATGGTCCTTTATCCACCATAAGAGTACCTCCGGCAGAAGCAAAGCCATTAATATGCTCACCACCGCCATTAATCCAATCATGATGTATAACCAGCGACGAAAATAGGCGCGCCACTCGCCAGGACGTTCACGCATCAACTGGCTCAAGGTTGGGAACATTACGGACGATACTGAGCTCACCAATATCAAGCTCTGCGTCACCATCTCGTACGGCAAAACATAGACAGTCACCGCTGCAGCAGAGATGACCGAGGCGATAACAAAACGATCCGCTTGGACTAAGATCGGGCTTACTATGCTACTGACCGTCACCCATCCGCCGAAAGCGAACAGTGATCGCGCGATCTTCGAAGAATAGACGCCCTTATATCCAACCCCACCAATCCGCATGCATCGGGCAGCTAAGTGATCAAATGCGAACAAGGCAAGAACCCTACTGACTACTAACGTTGCAATCAGCCACGGAAGTTGATTGGTGTAGAGGGTCACCAGATACGGCCCACCAAAATTGATTACGCCGAGTCCCGCGCGCAATAAACTAATGCCTTTGAAGTTCAGAAAGGCTTCGTTCATGCCGCGATAGGTGGCACTCATCGCCTGTGCCGGTAACGCAATCGCTAGCAATATCATGGCCGAGCGGATCTCAAGAGGGGGGGTACCATGCGCATCGATCCAAGCGTATCCACCCAGCAACGCGGTCGCCGCGACGAAACTACCACCGACCAGCCCTGTCACAAGAGTAATCCGCCGCGCTGTCGCCAGCACGTCCGGGATATCCGCTAGATCGTCTGCGCCCCGTAGACTGGATACCAACTGCGTCAGTGCACGACCGATCCCGAGATCTAGCGCACCCGCATAGCCGATCAATCCCCATGCCAGCGCCAGCAACCCAAACCGTTCGTTCCCGAGTTTCTGTATGAGTTGCGGGACCGTGACAGCGGCGACGAGTAATGGGAGCGCCAATCCAGCTAGATTCCACGAAATATGGGATAGCCGCATGATCTACCGATTTCAACCTGAGATCGAGCCTCGCAATCTCATCAGATACCATGGCATCGCCTGCTCAATGCCTGTTCTGACACGATATTTCGGATCGTAACCAATTAGATTTCTGGCTTTCACAATATCGGCCTGACTATCGCGTATATCACCAGGACGGAAGTTCCGATATCTCGGTGACTTACCATATGCAACGTCGCCAAGAGCTATTGTGCAAATACGCACAATTCTCCTTAAAGGTCAGTCCTAGGACGATCACCTTCGCACGCTTCACCGCGTTTCCAGACTGAATGATCTTCTTTACCGTCTGCTGTGCCACACACACACCGCCATGCCATCATTGATGCAACTACCGGCCAGAATGACTTGCGGGTGATAGCCCAGCATCTCAGCCTTGTGGGTCAGGTCCGGACAAATGGATGTTCTGGCGTCTTCTCTTGTTTCAAGAATTATCGGCGGTGCTGGCAGCGTCAGAGAGTATTTATGTGCGGCACCACATATAAGCATTTCTTCGGTGCCGCATCGACGCCGCCATCGACCCACGGTCAGCAAGGTATGTCCGCGCGAAAGTCCAGTAGCAAGTTAATGCCAGGCGGTCCGCACGTTGGTGCTTCGCCCAGATGCCGGGGCCATAGCTATCTACGCGCAATTCTTCACTAACGCGACATATTTTGCTCATATATGTCTGGATTCGATCAGGAAACGCTCCAGCAAGCCCGGGGCAGCGGATCAGCCATTCGGCTGAACCACAAGCACAACTCGCTATAAGTTCCCCGTCCGGGCGAGCCCCTTACAACGATGAAAATCCGTACACTCTGTCGTAAAGAGAACTAAGAATCCCCCACATGTGCCATGGCGGTAGCGCTGGCCGTGCACGCGCTCGTTCTTCAAGCTATTGAAGAAGCTTTCGCTGGGGGCATTGTCCCAACAATTCGCTTTGCGACTCACCGAGCAGACCATGCCATAGCCAGCAAGCTTGGCCTAGAAGGCTTGGCGGCCGCGGTCGGAGTGGTGGATCAGCCCCGGCGCCGCAGCGCCGGCTTGCCAGAGGCCGCTCACGGCGGGGGGCAACAGCCGTTCAGCCTTTCACGCACACCACCTGCCGCAATGTGTGCACGATCTCCACCAGGTCAGCCTGCGCCGCCATCACCGCGTCGATGTCCTTGTACGCCATCGGGATCTCGTCGATCACCGCGGCGTCCTTGCGGCATTCGACCCCCTCGGTCGCATGCACCTGGTCGGCCACGGTGAAGCGGCGCTTGGCCTCGCTGCGGCTCATGGTGCGCCCCGCGCCGTGGCTGCATGAGCAGAACGATTCCGGGTTGCCCTTGCCGCGCACGATGAAGGAGCGCGCGCCCATCGATCCCGGGATGATGCCCAGCTCGCCCACGCGCGCACTGACCGCGCCCTTGCGCGTGACCAGCACGTCGGCGCCGAAGTGGTGTTCCTTCTGCACGTAGTTGTGGTGGCAGTTGACCGCCTCCAGCCGCGCCTGGAACGGCCTGCGCAGCACGCGCTGCGCCGCGGCCAGCACCGCCTCCATCATCAGCTCGCGGTTGCGGCGCGCGTAGGCCTGGGCCCATGACACGGCGAAGATGTAGTCCTCGTAGTGCGTGGAGCCTTCGACCAGGTAGGCCAGGTCGCGGTCCGGCAGGTTGGCGAGGTGCTTGCGCATGTCCTGCTGCGCCAGCGAAATGAAGGTCATGCCGATAGCATTGCCGACGCCGCGCGAGCCGCTGTGCAGCATGAACCAGACTGACTGGGCCTCGTCTAGGCACACCTCGATAAAGTGGTTGCCGGTGCCGAGCGTGCCCAAGTGATTGCGATGGTTGGTGCGCGCCAGGTGCGGATACTTGTCGGTGATGCGCTGAAAGCCCGGCGCCATTTCGGCCCATGCCGCGTCAACGGGCGCCGGCGCCGAGCCCCAGGCCCCCTGGTCGCGCCGCCCGCCTTGCGCGGTGCGCCCGTGCGGAACGGCGTGCTCGATCGCGCTGCGCAGCGGTCCGAGGTTGTCGGGCAGGTCAGCGGCGGTGAGCGAGGTCTTCACGGCCATCATGCCGCAGCCGATGTCCACGCCCACCGCCGCGGGAATCACCGCGCCCACGGTCGGGATCACCGAGCCGATGGTCGAGCCCTTGCCCAGATGTACATCCGGCATCACCGCAAGATGGCGGAAGATGAACGGCATCCGCGCCGTGTTCAGCAGTTGCTCGCGGGCAGCGCCTTCCACCGGGACGCCGCGCGTCCACAGCTTGACCGGCTTGCCGGCGCCGGTGTCCAGCACGTCATAGTGGCGCTTGTCCGTCATGGCCGCCCCTGGCTTTGTCGTCGCGGATTGCAGGTTAGACGGCCAGGGCCAGTCCAGGATTCCCTGCCGCCCGACTCAAGCCAACAGGAAGCTGCCGAAGGCGCCCAGGTCGACATTGCCGCCCGAGATGATGACCCCCACGCGCTTGCCCTTCACATCTAGCTTGCCGTGCAGCACCGCGGCGGCGGCCAGGCAGCCGGTGGGCTCAGCCACGATCTTCATGCGCCCGGCGAAGAACTTCATGGTGTCGACCAGTTCCGCATCCGACACCGTGACGATGTCCGTCACCAGTTCGCGGATCACGGCAAAGGTGTGGTTGCCCAGGAACGGCGTCTGCGCGCCATCGGCGATGGTGCGCGGAGTGTCGATGCGGACGATCTCGCCGCTGCGCAGGCTGCGCTGGCCGTCGTTGCCGGCCTCGGGTTCGACGCCATACACGGCGCAGCCGGGCGACATCGCCTGCGCCGCCACCGCGCAGCCAGACAGCAGCCCGCCGCCGCCCAGGCACACCACCAGCATGTCCAGCGGGCCGGTTTCCTCGAACAGCTCCTTGGCGGCCGTGCCCTGCCCCGCCATCACGTGCGGATGGTCATACGGCGGGATCAGCGTCATGCCGCGCTCGGCGGCGATGCGCCGGCCCAGCGCCTCGCGATCGTCCTGGTAGCGGTCGTACAGCACCACTTCGGCGCCGTAGCCGCGCGTGGCCTCGATCTTGATCGCGGGGGCGTCCTGCGGCATCACGATCACCGCCTGCACGCCCAGCAGCCGGGCCGACAGCGCGATCGCCTGCGCATGGTTGCCCGAAGAGAACGCCAGCACGCCACCCGCCTTCTGCTGCGGCGTGAACTGGGCGATGGCGTTGTAGGCGCCGCGGAACTTGAAGGCGCCGATGCGCTGGAAGTTCTCGGCCTTGAAGAACAGCTGCGCGCCGGTGGCCGCGTCAGCGGTGGCGGAAGTCAGCACCGGGGTGCGGTGGGCCGCCGCGCGAATGCGTTCGTGGGCGGCAGCGACGTCGTCGAAGGAGATAGGCAGGGCGGTCATGGCGGTGGCAAGGAGGCTGGGACCGGCCAGTTTACCCGCCCCGGGGCCACCTTGCAGCCACGCCGCCCCGGCGTGGCGCTATGCCGCGGCCAGCCTGTGCGCCGCGCGCCGCTGCGTGGCCAGCGTATCGGCACCCCGGTGCGAGGCGCCGCCTTCGCCCGGCAGGCGGAAGAACGCCACCACCTCAGTGAGCTCGCGGCCCTGCTCTTCCAGCGCGCGCGACGCATTGGCAGCTTCACTCACCAGCGACGCGTTCTGCTGCGTCACCTGGTCGATCTGCACGATGGCCTGGTTGACCTGCTCGATGCCGCGGGTCTGTTCGGCCGACGCCGTGGCAATCTCTTCCACGATGCCGGTCACGCGCGCCACCGCCTGGGTCACCTCGGCCATGGTCTGGCCGGCCTCTGCCGCCAGCGACGCACCGTCGTGCACCTGGCGTCCCGACGCCTCGATCAGGTCCTTGATCTCCTTGGCCGCGCTCGATGAGCGCTGCGCCAGGCCGCGCACCTCGCTGGCCACCACGGCAAAGCCGCGGCCCTGCTCGCCTGCACGCGCAGCCTCAACCGCCGCGTTCAGCGCCAGGATGTTGGTCTGGAAGGCAATGCCTTCGATGATGCCGGTGATCTCGGCGATCTTGGACGAGCTGGCACTAATGTCCTGCATCGTGCCGACCACGCGCTGCACCGTGGCGCTGCCGCGCTGCGCCACGGTGCAGCGCTGCGCGCCAGCTCGCTGGCCTGGCGGGCGTTGTCGGTATTCTGGCGCACGGTCTCGGTCAGCTCTTCCATGCTGGCCGCGGTTTCTTCCAGCGACGCCGCCTGTTCCTCGGTGCGGCTGCTCAGGTCAGCGTTGCCGCGCGCGATCTCGCTGGTGCTCACGGCAATATTGCCGCTGCCTGCACGCACCTGGGTAACGGTGGCGGTGAGGCGCTCGTTCATGTCGCGCAGCGCGGCAAGCAGGCGACCGGTCTCGTCATCGCGATCGACCTCGATGCGCGCGCCCAGGTCGCCGCTGGCCACGGTGCCGGCCACATCCACAGCTTGCTGGATCGGCCGCGTGATGGCACGCGTAATCAGCAGGCCGCCAACGACGGCGATGGCCGCCGATACCATGGAAATCAGGATCAGCAGGTTGCGCTGGCGCTCATAATCCGCCTCCAGCCTGCGCTCCATCTCCTTCTGGCGCGCCAGGGTGAACTCGGCGTAGGCGTCGGTCGCCTTGATCAGCGCCGCCAGCAACGGGCGGCATTGCTTGTCGATACGGGACACGGCTTCCTCGATCTTGCGCTCCACCGCCAGGCCGACGATGCCCGTGGCGACCGGGCCGTACTGGGCCTCGACCTTCACCACATCCTCCACCAGCTTGCGCGCGTCGTCGCTGATGCCGGACTGGCGCACCATCTCGGTCAGCCGCGCCAGCCGGGTCTGCACGTCCTGGTGCGCGCGCAGGGCCTCGGCCTTCTCGCGCTCCAGCTCGCCCGCGTCGGTCACCAGCACCAGGTTGCGCGCCGCGATGGCACGCCGGTCCACCGCGCTGCGCACCTGCGCGGCCATGTCAGCGCGGGCATTCAGCCCGTTCAAATAGTCATTGAAACCTGCGGTCGCATCGCCGAGCGCATGCAGCGAATACGCCGACACCACCAGCACCATGCCCGCCAGCGTGCCGAACCCGGCCAGCAGCCGCGTGCGGATAGACAGACTCCTGAAATTCATGATCGCTCCCCTCACCGTCCAATAAGACGTATGCGCTTCGTTCGTTATGGATCCATCTTGCATGCCCCACGGCGGCATGCCACTGCGCGCCCGTTCCTGCTGGTCGGCCCGGCGTCCGCGATCTGGCCGGGGGTACTTTGCCCTGGCCACTTTCCGGCGTATCCGTGCTCTTTGTTGCGCTGGCTAACGGACGCGACGGGCCGAACTGATCCCTACCAGAGAGGGGCATGGAGTCGCCAGCAGGAGGAATGGTCGCATAGAGTGCATCAACAATCACAAGTGAGCCAATGACAACGCTGGGATGTCGCGAACAAGGCACAGTCACTTCGGCCAGGCGGCGACTGCGTCGCCAGGACATGGCAGCATACGGAGCCCGTGTCCCCAGGAACGCCCCATGCTGAACGGATTCGATGCACTGGTTGAAAAGTCGATGGCCGATTGGAAGATCCCCGGGCTTGCGCTGGCCGTGATCCGCGACGGCGAGCCTGTCCTGATGCGGGGCTACGGCGTCCGCGACAGCGCCGGACCAGCACCGGTGACAACGGCCACGCAGTTCATGCTGTGCTCGATCACCAAGTCCTTCACCGCCGCCGGCCTGGGCCTGCTGGTGGACGAGCGCAGGCTCGACTGGGCCACGCCCGTGCGCGACCTGATCCCGGGATTCCGGCTGCACGATGCCGTCGCCACCGAGCGCATCACGTTTCGCGACCTGCTCTGCCACCACAGCGGCATGCCGCGCCACGACTGGCTCCATACACCGGGTGACCTTGATACCAGCGAGCTGCTGGCACGGCTGTGCCACCTGGCGCCCAGCCGTGACCTGCGCGAACGCTGGCAGTACCAGAATCTTGGCTACGTGATCGCCGGCCATGTGGCCGAGCGCCTCAGCGGCCAGCGCTGGGAGGACTTCACCGAGGAACGCCTGCTGCGCCCGCTCGGCTTCTCACGCTTCGGTTTCTCCGCCGAGGCCCTGGCCGCAGCTCCCGACCACGCGCACCCGCATACGATGGTTGCAAGCGAGTGCTTGCGTGCAAACTGGTCCTCCATTGTGAAACCGGCCGGTGGCCTCGCCACCTCGGTGGAGGACCTGACGAAATGGATGCGCTGCCTGCTGGATGAAGGCAGGGTTGGCGGGCGAGCGCTGCTATCGCCGGCGATCGTGCGCGACATGATGACGCCAGGCGTGCATATCGGCATGTCGGAGTTCGCGGAAGTCGGCGATCAGCATTACGGCCTTGGCCTCACGGTCGAGCAATACCGCGGCGAGCGCACGGTCTCGCACTCCGGCAGCTGGCTGGGCTGGGCGACGCTGATGACGCTGATGCCATCCAGGCGCATCGGCATTGCGGTGCTGACCAACCGGGCACCCAGCGCGGTGACCGCGCTGCTGACGTATGCGGCCCTGGACCAGTTGTGCGGGCACCCGCCCATCGACTGGTTCACCCGCATGCAGGCCCGGCGCCACGAAATGCTCGCGCAGCTGCAGATCAACCAGGCGGCACGGCAAGCGCGGCAGCATACCGGCACCAGCCCCAGCCATCCGCTGCAAGATTACGCGGGCGACTACTCGCACCCCGCGTACGGGCAGGTCACCATCGGTGTGGCTGGCGATACGCTCTCCTGGCGCTGGCGCGGCATGGCCGGCCAGCTCGCCCATCGCCACTACGATGTGTTCAGCACCGCCGAAAAGCCCGCCGAGATCTATCCCGACAACCTGGCCCTCACCTTCCTCTACAACCGGGAAGGCACCATTGACCGCATTGCGGCACCGCTGGAGCCGCTGGTCGACGATATTGTCTTCCACCGCATGGCAAGCGGCGACGCAACCACGGCCGCCTTCCGCGCACGCTGCGTCGGCGAGTACCGGCACAGCGTGCAGCGCATCGAGGTCGCACTGGATGCGGCCGGGCACCTGCACATGACCATTACCGGGCAACCCCGCTACCACCTGCTGCCGTCCGAGGGACGGACCTTCGAGATCGTGGAGTTGCCCGGCTGGCGCGTGGAGTTTCGTGCGCCGGCAGAAGGCTGCGTCGACGCGCTGGTGTTTTGCCAGCCGAACCGGACGTTCCTGGCGTTGAAGGCTGAAATCGACCTCCTTCATGGGGGTGCAACATGACTTGCGCACGTGGAGGAATGGGGACCGACTGACGCGCAGGTTGCCGCGCAGCCGGCCCTGGCCATGGAGCGTGAGCGCCCGATGCTGGCGATCGTTGCGGCAAGGGCCGCGCCGGCGTCGCCCCGACCGCCCCTGCCGACGGTCAGGCCACCGCCGCCGACGACACGCCCTGCCCCGCCTGCGCACTGCGCCGCGCCAGCAAGTCCAGCGCCACATCCACGATCATGTCTTCCTGCCCGCCCACCATGCGCCGCCGGCCCAGCTCGACCAGGATGTCGACCGTGCCCAGGCCGTAGCGCGCCGCGGCGGCCTCGGCATGGCGCAGGAAGCTGGAATAGACCCCGGCGTAGCCCAGCGCCAGGGTCTCGCGGTCGACGCGCACCGGGCGGTCCTGCAGCGGGCGCACGATGTCGTCGGCGGCATCCATCAGCGTGTAGAGGTCGCAGCCATGCTGCCAGCCCAGGCGCTCGGCGGCGGCGATGAAGACTTCCAGCGGGGCGTTGCCAGCGCCGGCGCCCATGCCGGCCAGGCTCGCGTCGATGCGGTCGCAGCCCTCTTCCACCGCGACGATGGAGTTGGCCACGCCCAGGCTCAGGTTGTGATGGGCGTGCATGCCGGTCTGGGTTTCCGGCCTGAGCACGTCCTTGAAGGCGCGGAAGCGCTCGCGCACGTCCTGCATGCCCAGCGCACCGCCGGAATCGACCACATACACGCATTGGGCGCCGTAGCTTTCCATCAGCTTCGCCTGCTGCGCCAGCGCCGCGGGCGTGGTCATGTGGCTCATCATCAGGAAGCCAACGGTGTCCATGCCGAGTTCGCGCGCATATTCGATGTGCTGGCGCGAGACATCGGCTTCGGTGCAGTGCGTGGCCACGCGCACCACGCGCGCGCCGGCGTCGTAGGCGGCGCGCAGGTCGTGCACGGTGCCCACCCCCGGCAGCAGCAGCGTGGCCACGCGCGCATGGCGCACGGTCTCGGCCACGGCGGCGATCCATTCCAGGTCGGTATGGGCGCCAAAGCCATAGTTGAAGCTGGAGCCCGACAGCCCGTCGCCGTGCGCGACCTCGATCGAATCCACGCGCGCGGCGTCGAGCGCGGCCGCGATGCGGCGCACGTGGGCCAGGCTGTACTGGTGGCGGATGGCGTGGCTGCCGTCGCGCAGCGTCACGTCCGAGATGTAGAGCTTCTTGGTGGGTTGTGCGGTCATCGTTGTCTCCCTGCGGCTCATGCGGACAGCCGGGTCTCGGCCAGGCGCTCGGCGCAGGCCAGTGCGGCGCTGGTCATGATGTCGAGGTTGCCGGCATAGGCCGGCAGGTAATGAGCGGCGCCCTCCACTTCCAGGAAGATCGAGGTCTTGAGCCCGCTCATCGGTCCCAGGCCGGGGATATTCAATGGCGCCGACGCGGCGATACGCTCGAACTGCACGCGCTGCTTGAGCCGGTAACCCGGTACGTAGCCCTGCACTGCCTGCGCCATCGCTTCGACGCTCGCCGCAATTTCCGCTTCATCGCCGTCCTCCGACAAGGTGAAGACCGTGTCGCGCATCATCAGCGGCGGTTCCGCCGGGTTGAGCACGATGATGGCCTTGCCGCGCGCGGCACCGCCCACCGAGCACAGCGCCTGGCTGGTGGTCTCGGTGAACTCGTCGATATTGGCGCGCGTGCCCGGCCCGGCCGACCTGCTCGAGATCGACGCCACGATCTCGGCGTAGTGCACTCTGGCCACGCGCGACACCGCCGCCACCATGGGGATGGTGGCCTGGCCGCCGCAGGTGACCATATTGATGTTGGGGGCGTCCAGGTGCTGGTCCAGGTTGACCACGGGCACCACGTACGGGCCGATCGACGCCGGCGTCAGGTCGATCACGCGCACGCCGTGCTGCTGCAGCACGCGGTTGTGGTGCGCATGGGCACCGGCCGAGGTGGCATCGAAGGCGATGTGGATATCGCCGAAGCCCGGCATGCCGACCAGCCCGTCGATGCCCGCGGCCGTGGTCGGCACGCCCAGGCGCGCGGCGCGGGCCAGCCCGTCCGACGCGGCATCGATGCCCACCATGGCGCCCATCTCCAGGCTCCGGCCGTGGCGCATCACCTTGATCATCAGGTCGGTGCCGATATTGCCGGAGCCGATGATGGCCACCTTGTGGCGGCAGCTTGCTTTCATGTCCATGTCGTTGTCCTTTTCGCGTGGGCGTCAGCGGCCCAGTTCCATGGCGGTCTTGCCGCCGATGCCGAACTGCGCCTTCGGCACCTCGGTGATCATCACGCGCACGGTTTCCACCGGCGCGCCCACCGCTTCGACCGCGGCATCGGTGAGCGCGCGGATCAGGCGCGCCTTCTGTTCGTCGGTACGGCCTTCGATCAGGAAGACCTGCATGATTGGCATGGTGTGTCTCCTTGCTACGCGGTTCAGGTGAAGCGCATCGATACCGTGCCCAGGTGCTGGTAGCGAACAGTGATGTTGTCGCCGGCCGCCACCGCGATGGCCTCGGTCACGCCGCCGGTCATGATGAAAGTGCCCGCCGGCAGCTCGCGCCCGCGCGCCCCCAGCATGTTGGCCAGCATGGCGACGCTGTTGGCCGGATGCCCGAGCACCGCCGCGCCGGCGGCGGTGGCCACCACCTCGCCGTTCTTCTCCAGCACCACGCCCAGGTTCTTCAGGTCCAGCCCCTCGGCGCCGCGGTGCGTGCCGCCCACGACGAAGCGCGCCGACGAGGTGTTGTCGGCAATCACGCTCTTCAGGTCGAAGCGGAAGTTCTCGTAGCGCGAGTCGATCACCTCCACCGCCGGCACCACGAAGTCCGTCGCGGCCAGCACGTCGCCGATATGGCAGCCTGGCCCCTTGAGCGGCGCCTTCAGCACGAAGGCGATCTCCGCTTCCACCTTGGGGTGGATCAGCGTGCCGGTATCGATGGCCGCGCCGTCCATGCAGGCGCCATAGTCGGTGAGGAAGCCGTACACCGGGTCGCTCACGCCCATCTGGCGCATCTTGGCGAACGAAGTCAGGCCCATCTTGAGCCCGGCGATACGGGTGCCGCGCGCCTCCTTGCGCGCGCGGATGGCGTCCTGGATGGCGTAGGCATCGTCCCAGTCCATGTCCGGGTATTCGTCGGTGATCTTGCGCACCG
Organism: Cupriavidus sp. FW305-46; assembly: GCF_058787075.1. Taxonomy (NCBI): domain Bacteria; kingdom Pseudomonadati; phylum Pseudomonadota; class Betaproteobacteria; order Burkholderiales; family Burkholderiaceae; genus Cupriavidus; species Cupriavidus sp. FW305-46. The sequence goes on along the minus strand of NZ_JBYSZI010000023.1, from coordinate 47,510 downwards.
CCTCGCGCTGCAGCTCGGCGTTCTCCAGGTGCTCGGCGAGCCGGGCAATGGTGTCTTGTGTCAGGTTCATGGCTTGTCCTGCGCTGAATTGGAAAAAGGGTCGGGTTCAGACGAAGCGCACGCCGGCCGAGCCGATGCCGCCCAGGCTGATGCGCAGCTGGTCGCCGGCGGTTACGGGCACCATCGCGGCAAGAGAGCCGGACAGGATCACCTCGCCCCGCTTCAGGCCAATGCCCAGCCGGCCAAGGGTATTGGCCAGCCACGCCACCGCATTGACGGGATGCCCGAGCGCGGCCGCGCCGGCGCCGGTGGCGACGATCTCGCCGTTCTTCTCCAGCGTCATGCCGACCGTGCCCAGGTCCACGCTGCGCGGGTCCACCGCGGCATCGCCCAGCACGAACACGCCTGACGATGCGTTGTCAGCCACGGTGTCCTGGATGCGGATCTTCCAGTCGCGGATGCGCGAATCGACGATCTCGAAGCAAGGCAGCACATAGGCGGTGGCGCGCAGCACGTCGGCATTGGTCACGCCCGGCCCCTCCAGGTCTTCCTTCAGCACGAAGGCAATCTCGCCTTCGGCCTTGGGCGCGATCAGGGTGTCGGCGGGAATCGCCGCGCCGTCGGGGTAGTCCATGCCGGACAGCAGGTGGCCAAAGTCGGGCTGGCGCACGTCGAGCATGTCCATCACCACGCGGCTGGTCACACCGATCTTCTTGCCGACCACGCGCTCGCCGGCGTCGAGCCGGTGCTGCACCATCGCCAGCTGGATGCGGTAGGCATCGTCGATGCTCAGCTCCGGCCACGATTCGGTCAGCGGCGCCACCGGGCGACGGGAGGCCAGAGCATGGTGCAGGCTGGCGCCGATCTCAAGGATAAGTTCGTTATGCATGACGGAACCTCACAGGCGGACGCAGACGTTGCGCAGCTCGGTGTAGAACTCGAGCGAATGGACACCGCCCTCGCGGCCGATGCCGGACTGCCTGGCGCCGCCAAAGGCGGTGCGCAGGTCGCGCAGGAACCAGGCATTGATCCAGCAGATGCCAACGTCCAGCGCGCTGCCCATGCGGTGCGCGGTGCCGAGGTCGCCGGTCCAGACCGTGGCGGCCAGGCCGTACGGGGTGTCGTTGGCCAGCGCGATGACTTCCTCTTCGGTGTCGAACGGGGCGATATGGCAGCAGGGCCCGAAGATCTCCTCGCGGATTACGGCGGCGCTTTCCGGCAGGCCGGTCCAGATGGTGGGCTGCACCCAGGCGCCTTCGGCCAGCGCCCCCGGCATCTGCGGCACGCCACCGCCGGTGACCACGGTCGCGCCGGCCTCGGCGGCCTTGCGGTAATAGGACAGCACCTTGTCGCGATGCTCGTGCGACACCAGCGGGCCCATGTTCACGCCGGGCTCGCTGGGCCGGCCCAGCTTCAGGCCCTCCGCCTTCGCCTTCAGCGCGGCGACAAAGCGCTCGAAGATCGGCCGCTGCACGTAGACGCGCTCGGTGCCCAGGCACACCTGGCCGCTGTTCTCGAACGCCGAGCGCATGATGCCGGCCACGGCCTTGTCGAAGTCCGCATCGGCGAACACGATGCCCGCGTTCTTGCCGCCCAGCTCGAACGACACCGGCCGCACGCCGTTGGCCGCGGCCTTCATGATGGCCTCGCCGGTGCGGGTCTCGCCGGTGAAGGTGATGCCGTTGACCTGCGGGTGCGCGGTCAGGAACGCGCCGGCCGAATCCGGGCCAAAGCCGTGCACCACGTTGTAGACGCCGGGCGGCACGCCGGCCTCGTTCATCACCTCGCCCAGCAGCGTCGCGGTGGCAGGGGTCTCCTCCGAGGGCTTGACCACCACGGTATTGCCGCAGGCCAGCGCCGGCCCGACCTTCCACGTCATCAGCAGCAGCGGCAGGTTCCACGGGCACACCACGCCGATCACGCCGCGCGGGCTGCGCACCGCGTAGTTGATGGCCTTGCCGCCATCGGGCGTGTCCATGGCAAAGCTCTCGGTCGGCACGTTGCGGATCAGGTCGGCAAAGACCTTGAAGTTGGCCGCGCCGCGCGGGATGTCGATATGGCTGGCCAGCCCGAAGGGCTTGCCTGTATCGGCAATCTCGGCCTGCACGAATTCGTCGAAGCGGCGGTTGATGCCGTCGGCCACCGCGTGCAGCAGCTCGACCCGCTGCGCGACGGTCATGCGGCCCCAGGGGCCGTGCAGCGCACGGCGCGCGGCCTGTACCGCGGCGTCGACCTCGGCCTGGCCGGCCTCGTGCACGTGGCCGATCACGCTGTTGTCGGCGGGGTTCCGGTTCTCGAACGTGCGTGCGGTGCCGACCCACTCACCGTTGATGAAGTTCTTGAAGTCTTTCATGTTGGTTCTCTTGAGTTTCAGCCTCTTCGATTGAGCCAGGGCGGGGACTCAGGTCAGCACATTCAGGAATGCTTCGTTCAGCTTCCTGTCGTGGTAGAAGATCGCGCGCCCGAGTTCGTTGTCGGTCCAGGTGATGGTGGGCTTGTCCGGATAGTGGATATAGCCGCCGGAGAAGACCTCGTTGCGGTTGCCGGAGGGGTCGAAGAAATAGATCGTCGCGCCGCGCGTGATGCCGTGGCGGGTCGGGCCGATATCGAGCGAGACGTCCTTCTTGGAGATGATGTCGGCCGCCTTCAGCACTTCGCTCCAGTTGTCGAGCAGGAACGAGGCGTGGTGGAAGCGGTTCTTCTCCGGGTGGCGGATAAAGGCGATGTCGTGCGCCTTGTTGGAGCAGGTCAGGAAGGCGCCGATCAGCATTTCGCCGTCCGGCCCCGCCACCACCTGCTCGGCCAGCGAGAAGCCCAGCACTTCGCGGAACAGCCTGACCGTGCCGTCGACATCGTCGCCGTACAGCAGGCAGTGGTCGAAGCGGCTGGGCGCCATGCCGCGCAGGTCGTCCGGCCAGGGATCGGGGTTGAGGTCGCCGGTGTTGCAGCCGAGCTTGTCCTTGTCGGCGAACAACTCGATGGCATGGCCGGTCGGGATGGTGAAGCGAAAGCGCACGCCGGTGTGCGGATGCTCGCCGGCGGGGATCCACTGGCAATCGGCGGCCAGGCCGGATTGCTCCACCTCCCGCGCCAGCCGCTCCAGCGTGTGGCCGCTGTCGACGCGGAAGCCCATGTAGTCCATGCCCGGGCTGTCGGCCTCGCGCAGCACCACGCTGTGATGGTCATGCTCGTCCCAGGCCTTCAGGAACACCCGGCCCTGCGCATCGCGCGCGGTTTCGATCAAGCCGAGCACCTCGGTATAGTGTTTCAGCGCCGGCTCCAGCTCCAGCACGCGCAGGGCCACGTGCCCCGGTCGCAATACGCCTGTCAATGCCATGATGGGTCTCCTGGTGTGGTGGTGGCGTTGTGTGGGTGCCACCTTCTTTGCTTGTGCTTCGTTCGCTTGCTACCGGCCCTGCTCGCGCCGCCACTGCTTTTCCAGGCAGCGCTGCAGCAGGGCCACCGGCTGCAGCCGGATATCGCTGTCCGGATAGGTCTTGCAGGCCAGCACCAGTCCGTCGCGCTCCTCCGCTTCGGACAGGCAGGCCCGGCTGACCTTGCCGGCGTGGTAACGCCCGGCCTCGATGCGGACCTTGCACACGCCGCAGCCGCCGCCGCGGCAGCCGGCGGGAATGCCGCGCCGGCCCAGCACTTCCATGGCCCGCAGCAGGTTCTGCTCCGGTGCGCACGGATAACGCAGCCCGCTGCCGGCGATCTCGACGGTATGCATGGCGCGCCTCCCTCAGATCTTGAACAGCGGGCTGCGCGCGCTGTTCTGCGCATCGGCCGCGGACAGGAACTTCTCGGTGTGGATGTCCGCCTCGAACAGCCGCCCCTGCATCAGCGTGCGGATACACGCTTCGATCATCGGCGGCGGCCCGCACAGATAGGCTTTGTGGCCGCGGAAGTCAGCGTTGCCGTCCTCGTTCCCGTTCGCGTAGAGCTGGCGCAGCACATCGTGCACGTAGCCGCGCGCGCCGTTCCAGCCGCTGTCTGCGGGTTCGTCCGACAGCGCCGCCACGTAGCGGAAGTTGGGGTGGGCCTGCGCCAGCGCCTGGAACTCCGCGTCGTAATACAGCTCGCTGCGGTTGCGCGCGCCCTGCACCAGCGTGATCGGCAGGGTTTCGCCGGCGGCCAGCAGGTCCAGGATCATCGCGCGCGGGCTCGACAGGCCGGACCCGCCCGCCAGGAACAGCATCGGCACCTGCGCCGACTTGCGCACGAAGACGCGGCCATAGGGCGCCGAGAACGATAGTTCGTCGCCGACCGCCAGCTGGTCGTGCAGGTAGCCGGTGGCCTGCCCGTCCGGCACGCGCCGCACGTGCAGCTCGACCAGGTCGTCGCCCGGCGCGTTGGCCAGCGAGAACGCGCGCGGCTGGTCGCAGCCCGGCACGTTCAGGTTGACGTACTGACCGGCCTGGAAGGCCGTGCGTCCGCCATCCTTCACACGCAGCCAGATGCCCAGGATGGTGGGCGTCAGGGCGCGCGTCTCGACAACTTCGGCGCGATAGTCGGCCAGCGGCAGGCCCAGCGCATCGGCGTCTTCCTCGATGTCGGCCTCGATCACCAGGTCCGACTGCGCGGTCGCGCAGCAGGCCAGGCACTGGCCGTTGTCGCGCTCGAAATCCATCAGCGCGAAGCTGGAGGCCTCGCCCTGCTCGACCTCGCCGTCCACCACCTGCACCTTGCAGGTGGCGCACAGCCCGTGGCAGCAGGCATGGGGCAGCCACACGCCGTTGCGCAGGCACGCGTCCAGCACGGTCTGCCCGGGAGCGATGGGGATGGTCTGCCCGATCGGTTCAATCGTCAGCGAATACATCTTGGTCTCCTTCCGGTGGTGCGTTCGACCATGCGCCTCAGCTGCGGCTGCCGCCGATGCCGTCCAGCCCCGGCGTGCGGAAGCGGATCACGTCCTTGTGGCCCAGGCCGTTCTCTTCCAGCGAGCGGTCCAGGTCGGGCTGCCAGGGCTGGCCGCCGCGCAGCCACTGCACCTGGCCCCAGTCGATGCGGGCAAAGTCGGGGTGGTAGCCGTAGACGCCGGGCAGCACCTTGTCGACCACGTCGCGCAGCGGCATGGACGGCGGGAACGGGAAGCAATGCGGCGCGCAGAACAGCAGGTGGCCGTCCCAGCCGATATAGAGCAGCCGGTTGCCGTGGAACACGGCCTCGCGGTCGGCCGCCTCGAAGGCGTAGTCGCCGATGGATACGACGGGCATGGTTGTCTCCTTGTCTTGTGATGGGGGCCGCTTCAGGCGGCGTCCGCGGCAGGCCCGATGCCCTTCCACGCGTTCCAGTTGCGCTGGTCCTGCGAGCCCTCGAAGTCCAGGTTGTCAGCGCCCGGGTCCAGCCGGTACCACTTGAGCACGTCCTCCAGCGTGGCGCCGCCGCAGTTGCCCTGGTAGATCTGGTGCACCGGCAGCCAGGCCTGCGCGTACTTGGCGGGCTCGTCGTCGAAGATGTCTTTGCAGCCGTCCGAGCAGAAGTGGAACTTCATGCCGTGGTAGCTGCTCTCGCGGTAGCAGGTCTGGGTCGGGTCGTCCGGCTCCGAGAACACCATCGGGATCTGGCAGGTCTGGCACAGCATCGGCAGCGTGGCGTTGTAGAAGCGGTCGCCGGCCTGCTGGCGCTCCTGCCAGTGGTCCAGGCGCGGCTTGTAGTAGCGCTCGAAGGTCTGCGGATACTTCTCGGCCAGCCATGCCATCTCGTCGGCCTTGGGCACCCAGGTGTGGAAGCCGGCCGCGCCCGCGTAGTTGTAGAAGGTGGCCCAGGCCTCGTGCGTGATGCGGTCCTTGGTCTGGGTGGCCACTTCGTGGTACTTGGGCATGCGCAGGCCGTAGCGCTCCAGGTCCTTGAACAGCGCCCCGCCCGCCTGCTCGAAGTACATCTCCCAGGCCTCGGCCCACGACATCACGCGCTTGGGCAGCATGTAGTCCATCATCATGCCGACCAGCGTGAGCAGGCGGAAACCGCGCCAGAACCACTTGTCCAGCCACTTCTGCAGGATCGGGATATTGCCGGGATCCTGCTCGCACAGGAACTTGACCACTTCCAAACCAAGCGTCATGTGGCGCGACTCGTCGGACTGCGCGGAGAAGCCGAAGGTCACCGTGGCCATGTCGCCGTTGTAGGCGGCGCCCGACATGAACGGCATGAACAGCAGGTTGGTCAGCACATACTCGAACGAGAACGAGATCGCGGTGATGAACTCGAACGGCCCCGCGCTCATCGCGTCCTCGAAGTAGGACTTTGGCACCGACAGGTACCAGACCCGGTCGTGCATGTGGCGCCATTCGCCAAAGCCGTGGAAGTACTTGTTGTAGACCGACAGCGTGTGCAGCTGGGTCTGGGCATGGCGCAGCTCGTCGACCGACTGCATCTGCGCCGCCACGCGCGCGCCGGCGCCGCGGAAATGCCGGCCCAGGTGCGCGTAGCCGCGGTGGGCGGCGTATTCCAGCGGCGTCACGCCGGTCAGGAACAGCCGCAGCGCGTTCAGGTAGCGCGGATCGGATACGTTCAGGTGGCCGTTGTTCTGCACGAACGAGTCGATGATCGCGTACAGCTTGCGCTCCTTCTCCGACTGGTATTTCCAGTAGGCATCCATGGTCATGCGGAACGGGTCTTCCCATTTGTCCCAGTCGTGGATGCGGATGCCCTCGTACTTGTCGAACGGGAAGACCTTGTCCATCGGCTCGTAGGTCGTTTCCCAGGCCAGGTCCCGCGTCATCGAGGCGTACTTCTCGCGCAGGTTGAGCTTCTTGCGTGCGTCCATGATGTCTCCGTGATGTTCTCTATGCCGCTGCCGGGTCAGGCGTTCCAGCGCAGCGTGAAGGCGTCTTCGTCCTCGTCGATGTTTCCGCACAGCGAGATCAGGTTCAGGTGGATCTCCTGCAGGTCCCAGTCGCGGCCGAGCTTGCCGGCCACCAGTTCGCGCACGATGGTCAGGTGGCCGGGGGCGTCGATCTTGACCATGGCGGGGAACTGCGACACCAGCGCATGCGGGTTGGCTTCAGTGATGGCGTCGATGATGGGTCGGGTGTCGTCGTTGTTCTGCAGGGCGATGTAGACGTTGGCAGCGGTGGCTGACATGGCGTGTCTCCGTGGGGTTCGTTGTGGGCGGATCAGGCAGCCAGGCCGAGCTTGCCCAGGCGGACTTCGAACTGCTCGCGGCACAGCGCCACCATCTGCGCGCCGTCTTCGCCGGTGAGCGCATCGGCCACCGGCACCAGCGCCTGCGCCACCTCCGCGCAGGCGGCGCGCGCCCAGCCGGACAGCAGCACGCGGTTGGCATCGGACTCGGCCGCTGCGGCCTGGATCACGGCATCGACCCAGCGTGCGTGCTCGTCGCGCCAGTCGTTCATGAATTCGGTCAGCACCGCCAGCCCGGTGCCGCAGGCGCGCGCGATCACCGCGTCGGCATGCTGGTAGACCAGCGGGTAGAGCAGCCCGTCGAGCACCAGGTTCTGGGCGACGAAGGTCTCGAACCAGTCCCCGGTGACAAAGGTGTGCTCGACAAAGCGGCGCAGCGGCTGCCACGCGGCGCTCTCCAACCAGGCCACCCTGGCACGCTCCAGCGCCACGCCGGTATTGCCGTCCAGCAGCATGCCGATGCGCGACAGGTATTGGGCGATACCCAGGCGGTCCATCGCGCAATAGGTGCAGGCCTGCGTGATGGCCGTGCCCCAGCCATAGTCGGCGCAGTAGAAGTTGTTCATGTTGGCGCCCCACTCCACATGGCGCAGCGGCAGCAGGCCGGTGGCCAGGCGTTCCTGCCATTCGGCCGGCAGCGCCTGCAGCAGCCCGCGCTTCTCGACGAAGGCAAAGCTCTTTTCGGTGGCATCCTGCTGGCGCCCGCGCGCGGTCACGTAGGCGCCGTAGTAGAACTGGCGCGGGTCCTTCAGCGCGTACCAGTCCTGCATCACGATCGCCGTGCGGCGCTTGTCATACAGCGCGAAGCCGGGGTCCCAGGTGGGGCGGTAGTGGAAGTTCACCTCCGACTGCACGTCGTAGGTCGCCTCCTGGTAGCGCGACGCCGGCTTGTCGCCGAAGCGGCGCGCGACATGGCCGTAGGTCTGGCGCAGCGGCTGGATCTGCTGGGTCTTGATATCGACTTGCATCGCTTGGTCTCCTGTATCCCTTCTCTCTTTGTGATGCGGTGGCTGCGGCGTCAGTCGTCGGCTTGCGGCTGCGGCGCGGCTTCCAGCGGGGGCAGGAAGCGCACGCGGTTGACGCAGCAGAAGGCTTCGAACATCGGCTCCGGCATGATCAGTTCGACGTTGAGCTCCGGGTCGGCCACGCTGAAGGCGAACTGCACAAACCCTTCGGGGGTGCGGCCCTCGACCCGCACATAGCGCGGCGTGGCTTCGAACAGGGGAACCGACGGGGTGTTCATGGCGCGCTCCTTTGCGTTGGCTGGACGCAGGCCTTACTGCGAAGACCGTGCCAGCGAGCGCGAAGCGTTGTGGGACAAGGGTTGCGGGGAATTGGCGATGACGAGCGTGCGCGTTAACCCGGAAAGGTCCGCGCGAAACCTGTCGATGAATTGATGAAGCTGTCCGCAAGCCTTGATCAAATGATCAAAAGCCGCGCCGGGCGGGCGTTTGCGGGCAGCGAGCCAATGCGGATGGGATTGCCCTGCGGCGCAGCAGCGTGCCTGGGCAAGCTGGGTGAGAAGACTTGATCTGGCAGGGAAAAATCGCTGGCGCGGTGCAGCATCGGGCAACTTCGGGCCGATGCGCGGCCGGGCGGGGCTGCATCAAATGATCAAGGGGGGAAATGCGAGGAGCCGGGAGAAGCGGAGGAGATGGGTGGCGCAGGGGATCGTGTGGACGCGCTTGATCTACGCGGGTGTGCTCCCTCTCCCGCTTGCGGGAGAGGGAGCACACCCTCAGCATTTGAAGCTTGAAAGCGGCCTCAGTTACCGTTGCCGTGCCCGTTGCCCCCACGCGTGCCGCGCATCTTCCACCGATACGCCAGCTGCGGCCGCGTAATGCCCAGCAACCGCGCCGCCTGGCTCATATTGCCGTCGGCCCGCTGCATGGCCGCCTCCATCAGCACGGTCTCGACGTCGCCCAGCGCCAGCTGCTGCTCTGACATCTGGTCCAGCAGCGCATGGACCGCGGCTTCGCGCAGGTCTGGCAAGGTGCCGCCCGCGCCCAGCCGCGGCGCGGTATCCACCACCGGTGCCACGGTGCCCGGCAGGAACAGGTGGTCGGCGGTGATCTGGCCGCCCTGGCTGGCCAGGATCACGCCGCGCTCGATCACGTTCTCCAGTTCGCGCACGTTGCCGGGCCAGTCATAGTGGCGCAGCTCGGCCAGCGCGCGGTCGGTGATGCCGACGATGCGCTTGCCGTGGCGCGCGCCGTAGCGGGCCACGAAGCGCTCGGCCAGCGGCCGGATATCGTCCAAGCGCTCGCGCAGCGGCGGGATCGTGACCGGGTAGACATTGAGGCGGTAGTACAGGTCCTTGCGGAAAGTGCCCTGCTTCACGGCTTCGGCCAGGTCGACATTGGTGGCGGCCACCAGCCGCACGTCCACCTTGCGCGTGCCGGTGCCGCCCACGCGCTCGACCTCGCCCTCCTGCAGCACGCGCAGCAGCTTGGACTGGGCCGAGGCCGAGAGTTCGCCCAGTTCGTCCAGGAACAGGGTGCCGCCATGTGCACGCTCGAAGCGCCCGGGGCGCGACTGGCTGGCGCCGGTGAAGGCGCCCTTTTCCACGCCGAACAGCTCGGACTCGATCAGCTCATCGGGAATTGCCGCGCAGTTCACGGCAATGAAGGGCTTGTCGGCGCGCCCGCTCACGCTGTGCAGCGCCTGCGCGAACCGCTCCTTGCCCACGCCGGTCTCGCCCAGCAGCAGCACCGTCACGTTGCTGGCCGCGGCGCGTTGCAGCAGGCTCCAGGCGGCGCGAAAGCCTGGCGAGGTGCCGACCAGGTCGGCCGGCGTGGCCGGGGTGCCCTGCAGCGCGCGCAGGTGCTCGACCTCGCTCTGCAAGGCGATGATGGTTTCGATCACGGGATCGGGCTGGTACAGCGCCAGCGCCTGCGCGCCGTCTTCCCAGGCTTCCACCGGCTTGCCGATGATGCGGCAGTGCGGATGGCCGCAGGCGATGCACTCGACCTCGCGGTACAGGATGGTGCGCCCCATCAGCGCCGAGGTGTAGCCGGTGGCGTAGCCGATCTGCATCCAGCAGGCAGGCTCGTCGACGATGCCGAACAGCTGGCGGTGGACGTCGCCCTCGAAGGAGTCTTCCCACAGGAATTCGCCATCGTAGATGCCGGCGGCGATGTCGATGTCGACCTTGACCGGCGTGACCCGCACCACCCCCTCGATGGTATGCAGGCAGGGCCCGATCTCCAGCTGGCCAAAGTCGCTGTGGCCTGCGCGCAGCTTGCGCGCGACCTCAGCGTCGCGCATGCCCGAATGGAAGCCCATGCGCATGAACAGGCCGCGCGCCCGCTCCATGCCCAGGGTGTCCACCAGTTCCTTGCGCAGCGCGCCCAGGGCGGCGGTATGGATCAGGATCATGCGCTGCTCGTCCAGCCAGATCGCACCCTCCTCCATGGCGAAGCGCAGGCGGCGGGCAAGATCGGCCAGGCCATCGCGCATGGTGGCCGAGAACTTGTCGGTTGAACTGCTCATTGTCTCCCCTCAGTGCCGGCGGGTGATCCGCTCGAGTGTGCCTTTCGGCTGGCAGCTTATGCACATTATGTGCCAAGGGAAACGGGGGTGGGCAATGACATTGCCCGGGGACTACCCCAACCGGCCGCGCTGGGCCGGGCCGCTCAATCCGCCCGGATACCCCGCTGGCGGATCAGCACACCCCACTTATCGGTTTCCTTCGCCAGGTGCTCGCGCAGCACCGCCGGTGAACTGCCGATCGGCTCGGCGCCGATCAGCGCCAGCCGCTTCTGCACGGCCGGCTTCCCCAAAGCCTCGAGCATAGCGCGGTTGAGCGCGTCGATGACCGGCTGCGGCGTCTTCGCCGGCACGAAGGCGGCAAACCACGGCGACAGCTCATAGCCCGGCAGGCCGGCTTCCGCTACCGTCGGCACGTTGGGCAGCGCACTGGAGCGCTTGCTGGTGGTGACCGCGATCGCCGTCAGCTTGCCCGATTCGATATGCGGCCTGGCCGAGGTGATGCTGTCGAACATGTAGTCGACCTGGCCGCCCAGCAGATCCGTCATGGCCGGGCCGCTGCCCTTGTAGGGGATATGCAGCATGTCGACGCCGGCCATCGAGGTGAACAGCTCGCCCGCCAGGTGGATCGAGGTGCCGTTGCCGGCGGAGGCATAGGTGTACTCGCCCGGCGCCGCCTTGGCGTGCGCCACCACATCCTTGACGGTGCTTTCCTGGCGCCGCGCCTTGCTGGCCACCAGCACGTTGGGCACCACCGCCAGCAGCGACACCGGCGCGAAGTCCTTGACCGGGTCGTAGCTCAGCCGGCCGTACAGCGCCGGGTTCACGGCCATGCCGTTGGCGACGATGATCAGCGTGTAGCCGTCGGCGGGCGCGCGCGCCACCAGTTCGGCGCCGATATTGCCGCCGGCGCCCGGCCGGTTCTCGACCACGATGGCCTGGCCCAGCGTGCGCGACATGTCTTCGCCCAGCGTGCGGGCGATGTTGTCCATGGCACCGCCCGCGGGGAACGGCACGATCCAGCGGATCGGATGGTCGGGATAGGCCGCGTGCGCGGCCGGCGCTGCGAACGACAGGCCGGCAGCCAGTGCCAGCGCCCCTGCGCGGCTGGTGCTTGCCAGCCGCTGGAATAACGTCTTCATTGGTCTCCTCACTTGATGCGTGCAGGCACCGGTGTGCCATGCGGGGGGCGCGGCCTGCCAGTTCAGCCGCGCCGGTAGTGCGCCAGCTTGTCTTCGTCCAGCGCCAGCCCCAGGCCGGGGCCTTCAGGCAGGTGCAGGCTGAAGTCGCGGTACTCGGGGCGCTGCTGCACGATATCGTCCTTGAGCAGCAGCGGTCCGAACAGCTCAGTGCCCCAGGCCAGATGCGGCAGCGTGCAGAAGCCATGCGCCGCGGCGATGGTGCCGACGCTGCCCTCCAGCATGGTGCCGCCGTACAGCGCGATGCCGGCGGCGTCGCCCACCGCGGCGGTGCGCAGCATGCCGAAGATGCCGCCGGCCTTGGCGATCTTCAGCGCGAACACGTCGGCGCCGCCGATGCGCGCCAGCTCCATCGCGTCTTCCGGGCCGCACACCGCTTCATCGGCCATGATCGGCACCACGAAGCGCGCTGCCAGACGCGCCAGCGCCATGCGCTGCTCACGCGGAGTCGGCTGCTCGATCAGGTCGATGCCGGCGGCTTCCAGCATGGCGATGCCGGTGGCGGCGTCGGCCTCGTTCCAGGCCTGGTTGACGTCGACGGTGACGCGCGCCCGCTCGCCCAGCGCGCGCTTGATCGCGGCCACGTGGGCCACGTCGTCGCGCACGCTGCGCCGGCCGATCTTCAGCTTGAAGGTATGGTGGCGGCGCTCGGCCAGCAGTTGCTCGGCCTCCGCGATGTCGCGGGCGGTGTCGCCGCTGGCAAGCGTCCACAGCACCGGCAGGGTCGAGCGCACCGCGCCCCCCAGCAGCGTGGCCAGCGGCACGCCCAGGCGCTTGCCCTGCGCATCCAGCAAGGCGGTCTCCAGCGCTGACTTGGCGAAGCGGTTGCCGCGCGCGACCTTGCCCAGGCGCGCCATCGCGCCATGCACGTTGGTGGCATCCTGGCCGGCCAGCGCAGGGGCCAGGTAGGTGTCGATGGTCAGCTTGATGCCTTCCGGGCTTTCGTCGCCATAGGACAGGCCGCCGATGGTGGTGGCCTCGCCGATGCCCTCCACGCCGTCGCTGCAGCGCAGCCGCACGATCACCAGGGTCTGCTGCTGCATGGTGGCCATGGCCAGCTGGTGTGCCCGGATGGTGGGCAGGTCCACCAGGATGGCCTCCACCGAAGTGATAGTCGTGGTCATACCTTGTCGATGCAAATGGATATTGGGGCCAAGTATGCGGCTTGACTTTGCCTGCGTCCAAGACCGATGATGTCTCGATCGATACCTTGCAGGTATGGAAACAGGACAGCAATGGAACTCCGGCACCTGCGTTATTTCCAGGTCGTGGCCCAGGAACTGAACGTCACCCGCGCCGCCGAGCGGCTGCATATGGCACAGCCGCCGCTGTCGCGCCAGATCCGCCAGCTGGAAGATGAAGTGGGCGTGGCGCTGTTCGACCGCGTCGGCCGCGGGCTGCGCCTGACCGAAGCGGGCCGCTTCCTGCTGGAGCAGACCACGCAGCTGACGCAGCGGCTGGAAGAGACCATCGAAGGCACGCGCCGCATCGGGCGGCAGGACAAGCGCTGGTTCGGCATCGGCTTCGTGCCGTCAGTGCTGTATGGCGTGCTGCCGGAACTGATCCGCGAGCTGCGCGAATCAGACCGGCACGACCAGCAGGTAGAGGTGGGACTGGCCGAGATGATCACCGTCGAGCAGATCGAGGCGCTCAAGGCCGGCCGCATCGACCTGGGCTTTGGGCGCATCGCGCTGAACGACCCCGCCATCCGCCAGCAGGTGGTGATGGCCGAACCCCTGGTGGCCGCGCTGCCGGCACGCCTGCCCGCGCCGCGCCGCAAGGCGCTGACGCCACAGGCGCTGGCGGCGCAGCCGTTCATTCTTTACCCGGCCCGGCCGCGGCCCAGCTATGCCGACCACCTGCTGTCGCTGTTCCGCGCGCAGGGCCTGCAGTTGCGTGTGGCGCAGGAGGCCAACGAGCTGCAGACCGCGCTGGGGCTGGTGGCGGCCGGCATCGGCATCACCCTGGTGCCGGCATCGATCCAGCGCCTGCATCGCGACGACGTGCGCTACTGCCCGATCGACGCGCCGGGCTTCGTCTCGCCGGTGATCATGAGCTATCGCGAAGGCGACACGTCACCGTTCCTGGCGCGGGCGGTGGAATGGGTGATGCGGCAGGCGCAGTAGGCCTACATCAGGTGCCGGTGAACTGCGGCTTGCGCTTTTCCTTCCAGGCCAGCGCGCCTTCGCGGATGTCCTGCGACTGCGTGGCCCGGCTGATGTCGGCGGCCAGCGCCTCGGCATCCAGCGCGCCGCGCCCGATCGCGTTCAGGTGCCGCTTCATGCCTTGCACCGCCAGCGGCGCCAGCCCGGCCACGGTGTCGCTGAGCTGGTCGGCGCGCTCGCGCAGGCGCTCCGCCGGCAGCAGCTCGGTCAGGAAACCGCGGCGGAACATCTCGTCGGCGTCGATGCGCTCGGCGGTCAGGAACAGGTGCTTGGCGTGGTTCAGGCCCAGCCGGCTGATATAGCGCTCCATGCCGCGCTGGTAGAAATGCAGCCCCAGCCGCGCCGCGGGCATGAACATGTCCGCCGCGGCGGTGCCGAGCCGGAAATCGCACGCCAGCGCCAGGTCCGTGCCGCCGCCGTAGACGCCGCCGTGGATCTCGGCAATGGTCACCGCACGGCAGTCTTCCACCGCGTTGACCAGGGTCTCGAAGCCGGCGCCGCGCTGCCCGGCCGCGAGCCTGCCGATATCGAAGCCGCTGCAGAAGTACTTGCCGGCGCCGCGCAGGCGCAGCACGCGCACGTCGCTGTCGTTCACGGCATCGACATGCCGTTGCAGCTCGGCCAGGTCATCCGGCCCGAGGCGGTTGGCCACCGCCGGGCGGCGCAGCGTGATCGTGGCGACATGACCGGCAATGTCGAGCGAAGGAAGGGAACCATCAGTGTGCATCGGGAAAACTCCAGGTAGGGATCATTGGGCACCGGCCTGCGGGGCGCGACGGCGATTCATCTTGTGCTCGCCGGGGTTCAGGGAATCAGCACGGCCGAGCCCGTGGTGGCCCGGCCCTCCAGGTCGCGGTGCGCGTCGCGCACGGCGGCCAGCGGGTAACGGTGGTTGACCTCCAGGCGCAGCTGCCCGGCAGCGACCGCGGCGAACAGTGTGGCCGCGGCATTGGCCAGCGCCTGCGGGCTCGCAATGTAGGTGCGCAGCGTCGGCCGCGACACGATCAGCGAGCGCGCGTGCAGCAGCTGCAGGTCGAAGGCCTCCACGTCGCCCGACGCGGTGCCGTAGTTGATCGCCATGCCGCACGGCCGCAGGCATTGCAGCGACGGCACGAACACGTTCTTGCCGACGGCGTCGTAGACCACCGCCACGCCCTCGCCGCCGGTCAGCGCCTGCACTTCGGCCACGAAGTCCGCCTCGCGGTAATTGATGACATGGTGGCAGCCATGTGCCAGCGCCACCGCGCGCTTGGCCTCGCTGCCCACGGTGCCGATCACGGTCGCGCCGAGTGCGCGCGCCCACTGCGACAGCAGCACGCCCATGCCCCCGGCCGCGGCGTGCACCAGCACGGCGTCGCCCGGCTGCACTGCGTAGAGCCGGCGCAGCAGGTACTCGGCAGTCAGCCCGCGCAGCAGCGTGGCGCCGGCCACCTCTTCCGGGATTGCGTGCGGCAAAGGCACGACCCGGCCCGCTGGCACGTTGCGCGTCACCTGGTAGGCGCCGGGATGCATGCAGGCGACGCGCTGGCCGACCTCGAACCCTTCTACATCAGGACCAACCGCGGTCACCTCGCCGGCGCCAACCGAGCCCAGCGTGACCGGGAACGGCGCCGCGGTGTGCGGGCCATGCGCGCCCTTGCGCTGGTAGATGTCCGCGAAATTCAGGCCGATGGCCGACTGGCGCAGCTGCAGTTCGCCAGGACCGGGCGGCGGTACGGTGACCTGGCAGGACTCCAGCACCTCAGGTCCGCCCACCCTGTTAATACAGACGGTATCTGTCAGCATACAAATCCTCAAATTCGGGCGTCGGTCGGACACAGGGTGATTGGACCCGGCCGCCTGGCCGCCGATCGCGCTATTCCATATGACTCGAATGGCATTTCCATGGGATCCAGGTGACGCAAATCCGCATGAATGCCCTCGCAGCCTACGCCTTCCCGCAGCACTCCGCATCGTGGAAACTCCGTATACGTATTTTTATGATTGTTATTTGTATACTTGCACAATCCATCGCCAAGGAACTGCCATGACGTCTTTGCCTCCCGGCACTGAAGCCGCCGGGCCTCACGCCCCCCCCGCGGACCTGCCGCTGTCCGGCATCACCGTGCTGGACCTGTCCATCGCCCGCGCCGGCCCGGCGGCGGTGCGCCTGCTGTCGGACTGGGGCGCCGACGTGATCCGCGTGGAGCCGCCCCCGCCGCAGGACCGCGGTTCCGTCACCGGGCGGCGGCGCGGCTCGGACGAGCAGAACCTGCATCGCAACAAGCGCAGCCTGTGCCTGGACCTGAAGACGCCGCAGGGCGCCGAGGTGCTGGCGCGCCTGGTGCGCCGGTCGGACGTGGTGGTGGAGAACTTCCGCTCGGTGGTCAAGGAACGGCTGGGGCTGAGCTATGAGCGCCTGAGCGCGATCAATCCGCGCGTGATCCTGGCCAGCATCTCGGGCTTCGGCCAGGACGGGCCCTATTGCGAGCGCCCGGGACTGGACCAGATCGTGCAGGGCATGTCGGGGCTGAGTTCGGTCACCGGCGAGCCCGGCAAAGGCCCGCTGCGCGTGGGCATTGCCATCTCCGACACCACCGCGGGCATGTTCCTGGGCCAGGGCATCCTGCTGGCGCTGCTGCACCGCGCGCGCACCGGCCGCGGCCAATGGGTCCATACCTCGCTGATCGAGGGCATGCTCAACAAGCTGGACTTCCAGGCCACGCGCTACACCGTCGACGGCGAAGTGCCGAGCCAGCAGGGCAATGCGCACCCGACGCTGGTGCCGATGGGCACCTACCGCTGCCGCGACGGCGTGGTCAATATCGCCGCCAGCACTGACCGCATGTGGGCCAACTTCTGCCGCACCGTCGAGGCCGTCTGGCTGCTGGAAGACCCCGCGTTCCAGACCGCCGCGGGCCGTGCCGCCGACCGCCACCGGCTGGACCAGGCCATCAACCAGTGCACCGCTGCTTTCACCGCGGCCGAACTGACTTCGCGCCTGAATGCCGCCGGCGTGCCGTGCGGGCCGGTGTTCGATATCGGCCAGGCCTTCGAGGATGCGCAGGTGCGCCACCTGCGCATGACCCGGCCCGCCGAGCACCCGGCGCTGGGGCCACTGGAACTGCTGCGTTCGCCGATCAACCTGTCGGCCGCGCCGCACCCCGAGCGCTTTGCCCGCGCCGCACCCGATCCCGGCGAGCACACCGACGAGATCCTGCGCGGGCTTGGCTATGACGAAGCCGGCGTCGCGGCCCTGCGCGAAGCCAAGGTGGCGTCCTGAGCGCCAGCGGCCAGGACACGCGATAGCGACAACGAGAACACAAAAGGAGACAGCAATGAAACACACCCTCGGGCGCGCCGCGATCGGCACCGCTCTTGCCACCCTGGCTGCGTTGCCCGGCATGGCCGCTGCGCAGGACTACCCGACCCGGCCGATCCGGCTGCTGGTGGGCTACACGCCGGCGGGCGCGGCCGACTATGTCGCGCGCGTGTTCGGCGAGGCCTTGTCGAAGGAGCTTGGCCAGACCGTGCTGGTGGACAACAAGCCCGGCGCCGGCAGCACGCTGGCTTCCGCGGCACTGGCGCAGGCGGCCCCCGACGGCTACACCCTGGGCCTGGCCACGGCCACGCTGTATGGCATCGACCAGCAGCTCTACAAGGCCCGCTACAAGGCGACCGACTTCACCCCGGTGACGCGGCTGACCGTGTCGCCGCTGATCCTGGCCGTCAACAAGAACCTGAACGTCAACGACGTCAAGACCCTGGTGGCCAAGGCGCGTGCGCAGCCGGGCAAGTTCAACTACTCGTCGTCCGGCATCGGCGGCTCGCCGCATATCGCCGGGCTGCAGTTCGAGAAGGCCACCGGAGTCAAGATGACGCACGTGCCCTACAAGGGCGGCGCACCGTCGCTGCAGGCCGTTGCCGCGGGCGAGGTGGAGTTGTCGTTTGGCACGGCGGCGTCGGTGTTGCCGATGGGCACGCAGGGTGTGGTGAAAATGATCGGCGTGACCACGCCCAAGCCATCGGCGGTCGCGCCAGGCCTGCCGGCGCTGGCGGAGATGGGGTTGCCGGGCTTTGATTTCACCTTCTGGTTCGGGCTGTACGGGCCGGCCGGGCTGCCCGACGGCATCCGCGACAAGCTCTTTGCCGCCACCGCCAAGGTGATGGCTGATCCGCAGTTGCGCGCGAAGCTCGCTTCCAATGGCAGCGAGGTCTCCACCTCGGCGTCGCCAGCGGAGTTCGGCAAATGGGCCGCGGCTGACGGCAAGTCGGCCGTGACGCGGATCGAGCAGGCCGGCGTCAAGCTGGACTGAGCCTGCCTGCCCCCGCGGTCATTGACTAGCGCCGGCCGCGCTTGCCGCCGGCCTCGTCGCCGGGCATGGAAGCGATCATGTCCGCGTAGACGTCGCCCCCGGTGGCGATATGCCGGACCATCGCGGCCGCGGCATCGTCCTCGTTGCCGCGCACGATGGCGCTCATCACCGCCTCATGCTCGGCCAGCGAGGCCAGGATGCGGGCGGGCTTCTCGAAGCGCAGGTCGCGCATGCCGCGCATGCGCGCGCGCATGGTGCGGATCTGCCGCGACAGGATGTCATTGCAGCAGGCCGCGTAGATGACGTCATGGAAGGCATCGTTGGCTTCGCGGTAGCGGTCGGAATCGGCACGCTCCGCGGCCGCGCGGCAGTCTTCGAACGCGGCCTGCATCGCCGTGCGCTGAGCCGCCGAGATACGGCGCGCCGCCAGCCGCGCCGCCAGCGCCTCCAACTGCACCAGGATCTCGTTCATCGCCGCGTACTCGCGCAGGGTGATCGACGATACGATCGCGCCCTGGCGCGGGACCAGGTCCACCAGGCCGGCCGACTCAAGCTGGATCAGGGCCTCACGCACCGGCGTGCGGGACACGCCGAAGCGCGCCAGCAGTTGCTGCTCTTCCAGCTGGGTGCCGCTGGGAAGCTTTCCAGAAAGAATCTCCTGCTCGATCGCGGCGCGGATGGTTTCGGACAGGCTCTTCTTTTCTTCAGACATGGACTGCGGCGCGTGCGGAGGACGGGGATGGCGTGATTCTACCCTGCCCTGCGTATTCATTGATGCCTGTTGTGTGCACACGATGTGGCCTCACGGCACGCCAGCTTGACTAAGAGTGGGCGGGGCCAGCCAGCAATGGCAACTCTGCCAGTGCGACACTTTTGGTTACAAAACCAAATCGCCAAATGTGTTTGATGTCAAACATCTGACATTTGACCAATCAACAATCGCCCGCTGTCGCGACAAGCCAAGGCCAACCGCACCCGAACCGGCCAGTTCCCCGCACTTGTCGTCCGCGCTGCGGAAGTCCATGCGCCTGCATCTGATGTCGGCGCATGGGCTCGGCAATCGTTATCCCCCTCAACGACTACAAGGCAATGCACCAAATGAGACCCTCATTGCTGTTGCGTCCCACCCGCCCATGGCTGGCGGCCGGCACCATCACCCTCGCACTGATGCTTGCCGCCTGCGGCGGCGGCGACTCGCCGGGCGCGAGCGGCGGCACCCTGCAGCCCACCGCCGCCAACGGCAACCAACCGGAAAACGCCGGCAAACCTGACCAGCCCGGCGCCTGCTCCACGCGTTGCGCCCCGTGAAGCGGGCCCCTTTTTCGATCGAGCGACAGACCGACCCAGCCACAGCCATGACCTTCAACCCGTCAAAAAGACAGTTCCTGAAGACCAGCCTCGGCACCGGCGCCGCCGCCGCGGTGCTGGCCAGCTTTCCGCCCAGCATCCGCCGCGCGCTCGCGATCGAGGCCAACAACGCCACCGGCACCATCCAGGACGTCAAGCACGTCGTGATGGTGATGCTGGAGAACCGCTCGTTCGACAATTACTTCGGCACCTTCA
This sequence comes from Cupriavidus sp. FW305-46, assembly GCF_058787075.1. NCBI lineage: Bacteria > Pseudomonadati > Pseudomonadota > Betaproteobacteria > Burkholderiales > Burkholderiaceae > Cupriavidus > Cupriavidus sp. FW305-46. The sequence continues at coordinate 27,653 of NZ_JBYSZI010000023.1, read as the reverse complement.
AGGGCGTGCGCGGCTACGGTGACCGCTTCGCGATCCCGTTGCCCAATGGCAAGAACGCGTTCTACCAGACCGATGCCAACGGCAATCTCCTGACGCCCTACCACCTGGACGAAACCCTGGGCAACGCGCAGCGCGCCGGCGGCACGCCGCACACCTGGCCCGATGCGCAGGCCGCGTGGGACCACGGCCGCATGGACCGCTGGCCGGTGGCCAAGAAGGCGCTGTCGATGGGCTACTACGATGACGCCGAGATCCCGTTCCAGCGCGCGCTGGCCGACGCCTTCACGCTGTGCGATGCCTACCACTGCGCGATGCACACCGGCACCATCCCCAACCGCCTGTTCTACTGGACCGGCAGCAACGGTCCCACCGGCGACAACGTCGCGGTGATGATCAATGAGTTCAACGCGGGCGCCGATGTTGGTCCCTCCACCGAAGGCTGGACCTGGAAGACCTACGCCGACCGCCTGCAGGCCGCGGGCGTGGGCTGGAAGGTCTACCAGAACGTGCCGGACAACTATGGCTGCAACCAGATGATGAGTTTCCGGCACTGGCGCGCCGAGATGGAGAAGATGCCCGTCGGGCGCAAGCTCTCCAACACCGCCGGCACCGGCGTCAACCCGCCCTACAACCCGGACATCGACGACCAGTACAGCCCGCTGGCCAAGGGCTTCTGCAACACCATGCCCGACGGCGGCTTCCTGCAGTCGCTGCGCGACGACGTGCTCAACGGCAAGCTGCCCGAGGTGTCGTGGATCATCCCGCCGGCCGAGTTCAGCGAGCACCCCGGCCCGTCCAGCCCGGCCAAGGGCGGCTGGTACGTGCAGGCCATCCTGGACGCGCTGACGGCATCGCCCGAGGTCTGGAGCAAGACCGTGCTGCTGATCAACTTCGACGAGAACGACGGCTTCTTCGACCATAGCCCGCCGCCGACCGCGCCGTCGCGCAACCTGGACGGCACGCTGGCCGGCAAGTCGACCCTCGACGACGCGCAGATGGCCTACGAGTACTTCAACTTCCAGCCCGCCACGGCCAAGCAGCCGCCGCAGGACGGCAAGCCCTTCGGCCCCGGCCCGCGCGTGCCGATGTGGGTGGTGTCGCCGTGGAGCCGCGGCGGCTGGGTCAACTCTGAAGTGTTCGACCACACCTCGGTGCTGCGCTTCCTGGAGGCGCGCTTCGGCGTGATGGAGCCGCAGATCAGCGCCTACCGTCGTGCCATCTGCGGCGACCTGACCAGCGCCTTCAACTTCGCCACGCCCAACACCGAGACCCTGCCCACGCTGGCGGGGCGCACCACCCGTGCCGACGCCACCAGCCTGACCGCCTGGCAGCAGACCCAGCCGGCGATCCCGGTGCCGGCCACGCCCGCGCTGCCGGAGCAGGACACCGGCACGCGTCCGTCGCGCAAGCTGCCATATGAACTGCACACCAGTGCACGCGTCGACGCCGCATCCAGGGCAGTCCGCCTGCTGTTCGCCAACGCCAGCACCAACCAGGCCGGCGCGCTGTTCCACGTCTATGACAAGCTGCACCTCGACCGCATTCCGCGCCGCTACGTGGTCGAAGCCGGCAAGACGCTGGACGATGCGTGGGACATCAATGCCGACGGCGGCAAGTACGACCTGTGGGTGCTCGGGCCCAACGGCTATCACCGCGCCTTCTCCGGCGACATCAACGAAGCGGTGACCACGTCCACCGAAATCCAGGTCTGCTACAACCCGTGCAAGAAGCCCACGATCCAGGTGAAGCTGCATAACGACAGCGACCCCGACGTGACCTTCACCGTCACGGCACTGGCCTACCGCGACGACGGCCCGTGGACGCAAACCGTGAAGCGCGGCAAGGTGGAAATGCTGGAATGGCCGGTGGCCGACAGCGGCAACTGGTACGACTTCGTCGTGACCTGCGAGGCCAGTCCGTCGTTCGCGCGGCGCTTTGCGGGGCGGATGGAGACCGGCGAGGACGCGGTCAGCGATCCGGAGATGGGAGTGGTTTGATGCGGCACGCCCCGGGGCTCGCGTTGAGCCCAGGGGCAGATTGTGCGACGCAAGTCGCGTAAGCGTGGCCGGCGCCCTGCCGGCTACGCCTTGCGCCAGACCGGCGACGCCGAGATCGCTACCTTGCGCGGCAGGATCTGCTGCGCGGTGAAGGCATCGGCGATGCGCTGCTGCTCGGCCAGCGCGGCGGCGTCGACCGTGCGCACCGCATAGCTGCGCCGCGCGTTCGCGGCTTCCACGGTGGCCGCATCCAGGCCGATCAGCGGCGCGTGCCAGCGCGCTGCCTCGGCCGGATTGCGCTTGACCCAGTCGCCCGCGTCGCGCAACGCATCGAACACCACCTCGAGCACCTCGGCATGCGCGCGCGCGAACGGCGTCGCCGCCAGGTAGAAGCGCCGATAGCTGGCCAGCCCCTCGCCATCGCGCAGCACACGCGCATTGGCCTGGCGCTGCACCGCGGCCAGGAACGGGTCCCAGATCACCCATGCCGCCACGCTGCCGCGCTCGAACGCCGCGCGGGCGTCGGCCGGGCTCAGGTATGCCGGTTCGATATCGCGGATCGACAGACCCGCGCGCGCCAGCGCTTCCAGCACCAGGTAGTGCGCGCCTGCGCCCTTGGCAAATGCCACCCGCTGCCCCTTGAGCTGCGCCACCTCACGGATCGGCGAGTCGCCACGCACGACAATGGCCTGTGCCTGCGGCGAAGGCGTCTCGCTGGCGTAGTAGGTCAGCGCGGCACCCGCGGCCAGCGCAAACGGCGGCACCGCATCGGCCACGTCGGCGCTCAGGTCGATATTGCCGAGGTTCAGCGCTTCAAGCAGCGGCAAGCCCGAGGTGAATTCGTACCACTGCACCGTCACCCCCTTGGGCGCCAGCGCCTTCTCCAGCGTCTGCCGCGACTTCAGCAGGATCATCAGCGTGGAGGACTTCTGGTAGCCGATGCGCAGCGCGGTCTGTCCTTGCCCCCAGCTGACGCCTGGCAGCACACTGGCGGCAGCCGCGGCGCCCGCTGCCGTCAGAAGCAGGCGGCGGCGTGAGTCATGGGTCGGGTTCATAGCGGTGTTCCGGGATTTCACTGGAGCGCCAGCTTAGACACGGGCCCGCACAAAGCCAACGAAGATTGTCGCGGATGCTTATGCGCCGGCCGCGCGGATCACCGCGGGCCGGCGTTATCATCCGGCATTCCTGCGCAACTACCGAACGGAACCATGAGCCTGTCTGCCGGCATCCCCATCCTCCGGATCTTCTCGGTCGACAAGGCCAAGGAGTTCTACCTCGACTTCCTCGGCTTCACGCTCGACTGGGAGCATCGGTATGAAGAGGGACTTCCGCTGTACGCGCAGGTCAGGCGCAGCGGCCTGACGCTGCACCTGAGCGAGCACCATGGCGACGCCACGCCCGGATCGGCGGTATTCGTGACGGTGGAGGATATCGATGCGCTGCAGCGGGAGCTGTCGGCCAAGGACTATCCGTACGCGAGGCCCGGTGTGGAGGATGTGGGCTGGGGGCGGATGCTGCAGGTGGCCGATCCGTTCGGGAACCGGCTGCGGTTTTGCGAGGTGGCGGAGGATTAGGTCAGCACTGGCAGGCGCCTTCCTGCCAAGACCGGCCCGCTCAGTTACGCTTGACCAGCGGCGCCGGGAACCACTCCCCGGACAGGACCGGCTGGTCCGCCCCATAGAGCCGGAACGTCAGGTGGTAGTTCTTTCCCTTGGGCGTGGGCAGCCAGTTGCCGTCAGGCGCATCCTTCGGCCTGGCAGGCGCGAAGTACAGCGTCAGCGAACCGTCCTCGCCATAGCTCAGCCTGGACTGCTTGTTGATCAGGAACCGGTTCTTCGCATTCGGGATCACGCGGAAGTTTTTGGCATCTACCGCAATCACCGACCAGAAGTATTTGACGTGGCGGGCGGGCAGCTCGTCCTTCGGGAAGGTGATGGTGTAGGTATTGCCGCCGTCGAGCTTGGTGCCGGTCCCGTCTGCATCCGTCTTGAAATAGACGACCTCATCGGTGCTGTTGGCCCAGATCCCGCCCAGGTTGATGCGGGTGCGGGTGTGGTAGTCGCTGCCGTACTTGCCGATGGTAGCGGGCCGGTTCCAGCCGTTCCTGATGGTACCTGCGGTGGAGAACGACTGTAAGAACGCCGGCAGCGTCTTCTCGCGGATGACCTTGTCCACCCGCGCGCGTTCGGCGGGGCTGCTGGCCACCGCGGCACTCACCGCGCGCACCTTGGCCTGGATGGGCTCCATGCCCGGATTGATGTCCGGCTCCGAGCCAAGCGCAACGGCTGCCGAGTCAAAGGCTTCAACGCCGGGGAGCTTGTCATTGCTGAAGGCGGGCGTGGCAGGTACCGGGGCAATCGTCGCCGTGCCAGTGATCCGTGTCGTGATCTGATGCTGCAGGGCAATGGCCTGCTTCTTGTCTGCGCCGATTTCCACCCGGGCCAGCACCCGTGCGGTCTTGCCCGGCAGGTCGATGCGCCTGGCATTGGGCGAAAGTGCCGCACTGGCACCCTTCAGGCACATCGCGAATTCGCCGCCTGGATGGTCCGGATAGGTGCGTTCGTTGATATTGGCGACGGTTTCGCCCCAGCCGTTCAGGAACTGAATGGTGTAGTAGCGCCCCTTGATGGCCGGCACGCTGAAGACCGTGCAGGTCTTTTCGTCGACCGCAACCCAGGCCTCGCTGTAGGCGACATCCAGGTTGGGGTTGGCCCACGACACACCGCCGACGTCGCGATGAATGATCCGGTTCCACTGGAAACCTTCCTTCCGGAAGTCGATTTGCTGCTGGCGCAGGACAAGCAGCCGGCCCAGCAGGTAGACGTAGGCATCGTTGATGTCCTGTTCCGACACCGCGGCCGTCGCGGAGCCCGACGAGACAGCCGACGCCGCAGCCAACGCCGCGGCCGACGGGCTATGGCATCCGGCGAGGCCCGCCAACATGGAAACGGCCAGCATGGAGGCAGCGACAGCGCGGTTTGAGATAGACATGGGGCCCTCTCTTTCCAGTATCGCGATTTGCGGTCGCTAGACTGTCGCTGAGAGGTCGAAAAAAGTGAACTAAATAAATTCTTCAGGTGATCTGAATAAAATCGATCCGGACACTTCTTTCGCCCCGGAAATGCCTGAGTGGGACCACCGCCGCAGGCAGACCCACCAATCCATGCTGTCAGGCAGCACAAAGCCATTGGAACAACAGGGCATGCAGCTGCGACGGCTCCAGTGGCTTGTGCAGGACCAGGTAGCCTTCGCGCTCGGCCTGCTGGAGCGCCTCGGAATCGAACTCGCCGCTGACCATGGCGCCGCTTGCGTCCGGGCAGCGTTCGAACAGCGCCTTGAGCACCTCGAAGCCGCTCTCGCCGGAGCGCAGGCGCTGGTCGCACAGGATCGCCTGGGGCTGCAGGCCGGCATCGACCAGTGCCAGGGCTTCCTGCCCCGACGCCGCGCACGCCGCCTGCACGCCCCAGGCCTCCATCAGGCTGGTCCACGCGGCGGTCACCAGCGGGTCGTCCTCGACGACCAGGCAGACGCCCTGCAGCAGGGTGGAGGCCGACAGGCCATCGGGCTCGTAGACCGGCTCGATCGCCGCCGGCGCCAGCGGCTTCGCTTCGGGAAAGCGCAGCCAGAACCTGGAGCCGCGGCGCTCCACCGAGTCCAGCCCGTAGGTGGCGCCCATCAGCGTGGCGCAGCGCGCCACCACGGCAAGGCCCAGACCATGGCCCGCGCTGTCGATGCGCCACGCATGTTCGTTGCGATAGAACGGCGAGTAGACCCGCCCCTTCTCTTCGATCGCGATCCCCACGCCGGTGTCCCAGACCTCCAGCAGCCAGTGGCTGCCGCGCCGCCGCGCGGACACCAGCACCCCGCCGCGCTTGGTATAGCGCAGCGCGTTGTGCACCAGGTTGACCAAGGACTGGCGCAGCAATGCGGGATCGGCCAGCACCGCGGCGGCGCCTGCGGGCAGGCGCACGCGCAGGTCCAGGCCGCGGCTGCGCGCCTCTTCCCGGAACAGCGACGCCACCTCTTCGACCAAGGGCGCAAATGCCACGGCGGTATTGCGCGGGCTGGCAATGCCGCCTTCGATCCGGGACAGATCGAGCAGTGAGTTGAACATCAGGTGCACCGAGCGCACGCTGCGCCGCAGGTCGTCCAGCGGCGGGATCAGGGCCGGGTCGCGGTTGCGCCGCGCAATGGCTTCGATCAGGAAGCCCATGGCATGCACGGGCTGGCGCAGGTCGTGGCTGGCGGTGGTGAGAAACAGGTTCTTGGCATGCAGGGCTTTCTCGGCCTCTTCCTTGGCCAGCCGGTAGCGCTCGGCCAGGCGGATGCCGTCATCCTCCATCCGTACCTGCTGCCGGAAGAACTGGTTGGCGATCAGCGCGTGCCGGTAGATGGCCAGCGCATACAGCAACGCGAGCGGCAGCACGAACGGCCAGTGCTCGGGGAAGCTGCGCGGGGTGTTGACGATCTGCAAAGTCCAGCAGGCAACGAAGAAGCGCTGGAATACACCGAGGATCGGCGTCTGGTGCGTGGCATTGGCCGCCACGATGGCGGCGATGCTGATATACAGCAGCAGCTTGAAGTCAAAGCCCCCCAGGCTGGCCGTCAGGACCGCGGCCAGCGACAGGCAGAAACCGTGCACCAGCGCCACGCGCTGCACAAACGGCAGCCAGCGCCGGACCAGGGCGTCATCGTCTTCCCGCTCTTGCTTGTAGCGCCGGAAGCGCAATTGCATCCACACCGCCGCGGCGCCATACCCCAGTGTCCAGGCCAGCAGCGCGCCGCCGTCCAGCTTCTGGACATACAGCCAGATGACGAAAGGCACCCCCACGAACGGAATCGCATTGACGCTGAACACCAGGCGCCCGAACGTCATGTCCAGCAGCCGCGCACGCGCGCGCGGGCTGATGCCGGCATCCGCATCCGGGCGCGACAAGCCAAGCAGCCGGGCGAGGGCCTTCTTCAAGATTCCAGCCTGCGCCCGTGCAGCAGGGCGATGGCCTCGATCCGGTTGCGCACGCCAAGCTTGCCGAGGATCGCGGTGACGTGCTCCTTGACGGTCTGCTCCGACACCGACAGGGTCAGGGCGATGCGCTTGTTCGGCAGGCCGCGCAGCATCATGCCAAGCACCTCGGCCTGGCGCGCCGTCAGGCCCAGTTCGCTGGGCTCCAGCGGCAACTCGCGCCGCGCCGACGGCGGCCCTGCCTGCTGGAACCAGCGCCGGCCCTGGCGCAGCGACGCTACCGCGGTGGCGAACACCTCCGGGGGCTCGTTCTTCAGGATAAAGCCGTGCGCGCCGGCCTCGCGCGCCTTGATGCAAACGCGCGCATCGTCGTCGGCGCTCATCACCAGCAGCTTACAGGCGGGCAGGCGCGCCGCGGCTTCGCGCAGCAACCCGACCGCGGTGCCGTCCGGCAGCCAGAAATCCACCACCAGCAGCGCCGGGCATCCCTCCCGTTCCGTCAGCGCCGCGCATTCCCGCGCATCGGCTGCATGCAGGGCAGCGTCAAACCCGCAATGCGCCGCAAGGTAGCCGGCAATGCCGCGCGCCATCAACGGGTGGTCATCCACCACGATGGCATAGTTGCGGCACGCGCTGGCGTCGATGTTGGCGCCGTTATTGTTCTCTGCGGCGCCTTGACTTCTTGTCATGAGTTCCCACCCCGGTTCGCGCGTATGGACTTGTCGATTGGTCTCGTCGCCTGGTCAGGTGGATTGTATTACCTTGACTGCACATGGGCACGCCGGGGCCGGGGCAAGCCCCGGCGCCTGGCGCTTACAGGCCGAACAGGCTGCGCGTATCGCAGAGGAAGCCGGTGCAGCTGGCCGGTTCGAAGTAGAAGTCCCGGATGGTGCCGCTCGGCAACCCGTAGGCGCCCATCAGGCTAGAGCCCTTCTGCCCTTCGGCGTTGGCCTGGGCCAGGAAGCCCGCGCTGGTCTGCTGCGACGCGAAGTCGTGGAAGCGGAAGGTGCTGGACTGCGACAGGTCCTTCTCGTAGAGGTTGACCTGCGTGCCGCCGCTGACGAACGGCACCTTGAAGCGATAGCCGCGCGCACCCTGCGTGTTGATCTGGGCGACGACATCGCCGTCGCTGGCCGGATTCGACAGGACCTCATAGCCATAGCGGGCGCTGCCCTGCAGGTCCTTGCGGAAGATGGCCACGGTGCTGCTCACGCCGAACGGGCCCAGGTACGCCGGAACCGCCAGGTAGTAGCCGTCCGCGCCCAGCGGGTTGGCCTGGTTCTGGACAAAGGCCGACAGGCTGGCATTGGTGTCCACCACCATGACCTTGTACGAGAAAGTCGACGACGACCCGTTGTCCTTGCGCATCAGCGCATAAATCTGGCCGCCCACCATGTAGGGCCCGCCCCAGACGAAGCCGCGCGCGCCATGGCTGTTCAGCCAGGCCTCGTACGCCGTGGCCCACGCCTGGACATCGGCGCCGCCCGGTTCCTGCGGCAGTTCATAGGTATAGGTCGTCTGCGCGTCCTTGACGTAGACCCCCTTCTGCTCGGAACCTGCCGGGTTCCCGAGGAAATAGAAGCCGCTGACGAAACGGAAGCCACGTGCACCCTGGCCATTCAGCTGGGTCAGGAACTCGGCGCTGGTCCCGGTCACGGGCGTATCCTCGAACATCACCGTCCGCGTTGCGGTGCTGCCGCCGGTGCCGCCAGTGCCGCTGGTATTGCCGCTGTTGCCAGTGCCGCCCGACGAGCCGCTGCCGCCGTTGTCGTCACCGCCCCCGCCGCAAGCGGCCAGGGCCACGCAGAGGACTGCGCTCAGGACTTTCAGGCGATGCAGTCTGGTCTTCATGTGTTCCCCTTTGAAATCGCGTTCCACAGGGGGACTGATGTTGCATCGGAATGCCTGCGATTGGCACCCTACCGCGGTAGGCGCGCCAGCAGCCACCTATGCGCAGGGCAATGCCTCGAATGCGGGCAGCCGCTCAAGTGCCGCGGTCAGCGCGACCAGCGCCGGATGCCGCGCCGGATCGACCGCGCCCGGCATCATGAACTGCGCGAAGGTCCAGCTGACCGCGGCGGTCAGCTCGGCCTGGCCGGTTTCCGCCTCGCCAGCCGGGACCGGACGCGTGGCGAGTTCCGCCTCCAGCAGTGCAAAGGCGCTCTCGCGCTGGGCATCGACACGGTCCAGCCACGGCTGGTGCAGCTTGCCCGCCGGCCGCTGGCTGTGCTCATAGAAGTTCTGCACCACCTTCTCGCTCGCCGCCAGCGCCAGCCCGACGATGCGCAGCGCGGCCTGCCGTGACGCGGTTTGCGCCGGCATCAGGCTGCGGCCCGCCAGCGACTCGGCATAGTCGATGATAAGCGTCGAGTCCATCAGCACGACCCCGTTGTCGCAGACCAGCGATGGCGCCTTGACCACCGGGTTGATGCCATGGAAACGCTCGAATTCACGGAAGACGGACACCGACTCATGCGTGAACGGCAACCCGAGCAGGCGCAGCGAGATCGCCGTGCGGCGGACATAAGGGGAATCAAGCATGCCAACCAGTCTCATGGTTTCACTCCGTGGTGGGATGGGTCCGGGACGGATTCCCGCCAATCATCCACCACGCCAGCCGGCCGCGCCACCGCGCGGGCGTGTAAACTGCTGGATTTTTCGAATCCGGCGCAATGTTACAAGTGCCCCGGCGCACAGGTTTCAGCGGCCCGACGCTCGTCCGCCTGCTGGCTCGCCTGACTGACGCCGATGCCCCTCCTCCTGCAAGCTCGCTCTCGAGCCAGCTGAGCCAATGGCTTGGCTGGGCGGATGCGATCGCGCTGTCATCGGCGCTGAAGGCCAATGCGCCGGCAACGCCGCCTGCCGCACGTGCTGCCGACAGCACTGAGGCACGCGAATGCGCGCGCGTGCGCGCCGCGCTGGCCGATGCCATCGTGGAAGACACCACGCTAGCCGGCAAGCGGCGCGGGCCGGCCCGGCCGTCCGCGCTGCCCGACCCCGTGGACGCGCAGGTCGACTACGCGGTCTATCGCCAGCGCTACCTCACGCTGCAACAGACCATGGAGACCGCGATCGGCGACCTGCGCGGGCGCCTGCGCGGCGCGTTGTCCGGCCACGCACCCGGCATGGCCAAGCTGGCCATGGTCGATGCCGTGATGGAGCGCGTGCTGGGCGCGCGCGAACAGAGCCTGCTGGGCGCCTTGCCGACGATGCTGGAGCCGCACTTCCAGCGCCTGCGCCAGGCCGAAGCCGCGGCGCTGGCCGAAGCCCAGGCCGCGGGACAGCCCGCAACGGCCAGGCCCGGTGCGTGGCTGGCGGTATTCCGCAAGGATATGCAGAGCGTATTGCTCGCCGAACTCGACATCCGCTGGCAGCCCCTTGAAGGCTTGCTGGCGGCGCTGCAAGACAGCTAACCAGAACATCATGACCCGATACCTTACCCATATTGTCGCTTTCCTGGCGGGCCTGGCCATCGTGTGCTGGATCGCCGCCGGCTATGCAGGCACGAACTTCCTGGCGCTGGCCGTGACACTGCTGATCGGCGGCTGCTACCTGGCGGGGGCGTTGGAGCTGTACCGCTACCGCCAGGCCACCGCCACGCTGGCGCAGGCCGCCGCCGGATTGTCCGAAGCGCCGGCCAGCCTTGGCAGCTGGCTGGAACGGCTGCATCCCAGCCTGCGCGACAGCGCCCGCCTGCGCGTGGAAGGCGAGCGCGTCGGCCTGCCCGGGCCCGCGCTGACACCCTACCTGGTCGGCCTGCTGGTGCTGCTGGGCATGCTGGGCACGTTCCTGGGCATGGTGGCGACCCTGCGCGGCACCGGCATCGCGCTGGAGACCGCCACCGACCTGCAGGCCATCCGCGCCTCACTGGCCGCACCGGTCAAGGGCCTGGGCTTTGCGTTCGGCACCTCGGTCGCGGGCGTGGCCACGTCCGCGATGCTGGGGCTGTTGTCGGCATTGTGCCGGCGCGAGCGGATCCAGGCCGCGCAGGCGCTGGATGCCCGCATCGCCACCACGCTGCGCCCCTACTCGCGCGGCCACCAGCGTGATGAAGCGTTCCGGCTGCTGCAGCGCCAGGCCGACGTGATGCCGGCACTGGTCGAGCGCATGCAGGCCATGATGACCACGATGGCCGAACAGAACCAGGCCCTGACCGAGCGCCTGGCCGCCAGCCAGGACGCCTTCCACGGCAAGACCGAAGTGGTCTACACGCGCCTGGCGTCTTCGGTGGAGCAATCGCTGAAGGACAGCATTGCCGACAGCGCCCGTGCCGCAAGCGCAGCGATCCAGCCTGCGGTGGACGCGACCATGGCGGGCCTGGCACGCGAAACCACGGCCTTGCGCGACAACGTGACCCAAGCCGTGCAACAGCACCTGGATGGGGTATCGAGCCGCTTCGAGAGCGCCACCGCGGGCGTTGCGGATACCTGGAACCAGGCGCTGGCCGGGCATCAACGCGCGAGCGAGGCACTGGCAGCGGACCTGCGCACATCCCTCGACGGCTTTGCCCAGACCTTTGAACAACGCTCGGCCGGGCTGCTGGACAATGTCGCCACCCGGCTCGACACGGCAGCCGCCAGCGCTGCCGACGCATGGCGCGAGGCGCTGTCGCGCCAGGAGCGCACCGGCGAGAAGCTCGCCGGCGACAACCGGCAGGCCCTGACGGCCGCCGCAGCCGCGTTCGGCGAGCATGCGGCGACACTGGTGCGCACCGTGGGCGAGTCGCATGCCGGGCTGCAGACGCAGCTGGCCGCGCACGACGCGCAGCGCCTGGCGGCCTGGACCGATACGCTCGGCACCATGACGACTGCCCTGCGCCAGGAGTGGGAACAGCTGAACGCGCACACGGTAAGCCGCCAGGACGAGATCAGCACGACGCTGGCGCAGAGCGTGCGCGAGATCTCGGCCCAGACCCAGGCGCATGCCAACCGCACCCTCGCTGAGATCGACCGTCTGGTGCAGGCCGCAACGGACGCGCCAAAGGCGGCCATCACGCTGCAGGCCGAACTGGCTGCGCGCGATGAACAGCGCTTTGCCGGCTGGACCGATACGCTCGGCACCATCGCCGCCACGCTGCGCCAGCAGTGGGAACAGGCCAGCACGCACGCCGCCACGCGCCAGCAGGAGATCTGCGAGGCGCTGGCGCAGACCGCGCGCGCGATCTCGACCGAGACGCAGGCGCATGCCAGCACCACCCTCGCCGAAATCGACCGCCTGGTGCAAGCCGCGGCCGAGGCACCCAAGGCCGCCACCACATTGCAGGCGGAACTGGCATCGCAGGACGCGCAACGCATGGCCGCCTGGACCGACACGCTCGGCACCATGGCCGCATCGCTGCGCCAGGAATGGGAACAGACCAGCGCGCACACCGTCAGCCGCCAGCAGGAAATCTGCGAGACGCTGGCCGTCACCGCGCGCGACATGGCAGCCCAGGCGCAGGCCCAGGCCACCGGCACCATCGCCGAAGTCGCCCACCTGATGCAGGCCGCATCCGAAGCGCCCAAGGCCGCCGCGGAGGTCATCGCGGAACTGCGCGAGAAGCTCACCGACGGCATGGCGCGCGACAACGCCATGCTGGAAGAACGCAGCCGCATGCTGGAAACGCTGGGCACGCTGCTCGATGCCGTGAGCCACGCCTCCACTGAGCAGCGCAGCGCGGTCGACACCCTGGTCGCCACCACGGCGGACCTGCTGGACCGCGTCGGCACGCGCTTTACCGACAAGGTCGAATCCGAAACCGGCAAGCTCACCGACATTGCCGCGCAGGTCACCGGCAGCGCGGTCGAAGTCGCGAGCCTGGGCGAGGCCTTTGGCGTGGCGGTGCAGCTGTTCAGCGAATCCAACGGCAAGCTGATCGACCACCTGCAGCGCATCGAGGCCGCGCTGGACAAGTCGATGACGCGCAGCGACGAGCAACTGGCCTACTACGTGGCGCAGGCGCGCGAAGTCGTCGACCTGAGCATGCTGTCGCAAAAGCAGATCCTTGAGGACCTGCAGCAGCGCGCCGGCCAGCAAGCGCCCAGCGCAGAGGCGGCATGAGAGAGGACCTTGACGCCGGCGTCGAGCCGACCGTTCCCGCGTGGGCCGTCTTTGGCGACCTGATGTCGGTGCTGCTGGGCGCGTTCGTGCTGGTCCTGCTGGGGGTCATCGGCGTGCAGATGGAACTGTCAGCCAGGCTGGAAGCCGAGGTGAAGCAGCGGCAGGAGGAAGCACAGCGCCGCGAGACGCTGGAAAAGGCACTGGCAGGGCCGCTGGCGGCCGGCCGCGTGACGCTGGTGAACGGCCGCATCGGCATCAGCGGCAACGTGCTGTTTGCGCTCAACTCAGACCAGCTGCAACCTGACGGCCGCGATCTGCTGAAAAGCCTGGCGCAGCCGTTGTCGGCCTACCTGCGCAGCCGCGACGAGATCCTGATGGTGAGCGGGTTTACCGACGACCAGCAGGTGCGCGAAGGCAACCGCCGCTTTGCCGACAACTGGGAGCTGTCGGCGCAGCGCGCCCTGACCGTGACCCGCACCCTGATCGATGCCGGCATCCCGCCCACCTCAGTGTTCTCGGCCGCCTTCGGTTCGCAGCAGCCGGTGACACCGAATGCCGATGCCGAGGGCCGCGCAAAGAACCGGCGCGTCGAGATCTCGCCGGTGCCGCGCGTGACCGCAGGCACGGTGAAGGCACATGGCTAGCCTCGACGTGGCAGCCGATATCCGCGCGCAACTGGACGCCTGGCAGGCCAGCGGCGCCGACTATGCCGATCCCGTGCGCTTCCGCCTGATGCAAGCGCTGGCCCGCCGCGCCGCCGCACACAGTGGCGCGGTGCGGAGCTTGCTGGATGAGCGCCTGCGTGGCCTGGCCGCCGCGTATGCAGCCATCGTGCAGCGGTACACAGTTCAGGACAGCGATGTTGCCGATGGTACCGCGCCGCCCACGCCAACAGCCGGCCCGGCAGCCAGCGCGCTTGGCGCACTCGTGCACGACATCACCGCGCGCGCCAGGCCCGCCCTCGCGGTTGCCTCAAACGATGCACGATCGCCCACGCCGGTGCCGGCAACCGCACCCCAGTCCGACGCGCCGCTGGTCGATGCCCTGGCCGACTACTTCCGCGAGACTTGGGCCAGGGTCAGCGTCGAGCAGCACTTCCGCCTGTCGCTGGAGCGCGTGCCGGAGAATGCCGGGCCGCTCAATACCGACCATCTCGTGCATCGTTCGCTGTCCCTGATGCGCGAGACGTCGCCGGAATACCTGCGGCATTTCCTGTCCTATGTCGAGGGCATGGCCTGGCTGGAGCAGTTGGGCGCGGCGGCAGCGGCCGAAAAAGAAGCGGCGCGCGCCGCCGCGGCCAAAAAGAGCGTGCGCGGCAAGGCTCGCAAATAGCAGTCCGGCCCGCGCCTCAGCGCAGCCGCCCCACCACCTTGCCGAAGGCCCCGCGTTCCAGGTGGTCGAGCGCCGCGGGCAAGTCCCCGAACCCATACTCGCTCTCGATCACCGGACGCAGCGCCAGCCAGTCCACGGCACGCACCAGGTCCTGCAGCGCGCGCCGGTGCGACACGCCGATCCCCTGCACGGTCACGCGGCCATGCAGGACCGGATAAGACGCTGGCGCGCAGCTCATCCCCCTGAAGATTGCCGATCACCGAGATCCGGCCGCCCTGCGCCAGCGCGGCAAGCGACCGGCCGAAGTTGTCTCCGCCAGCCAGTTCCAGCACATGGTCGGCACCGCCGCCGGTCAGCTCGCGCACGGCAGCCGGCCAGTCAGCGGTGCGGCCGCGATGGACGCCATGCGCCGCGCCCAGCTCCTGCACGCGCGCCAGCTTGTCGTCGCTGCCTGACACCACGATCACGCGCGCGCCCTGTGCGCGGGCGATCTGCACCGCAAACAGGGCCACGCCGCCGGTGCCGATCACCACGACGGTGTCGCCGGGCCGCGTCACCGTGGCCTCGGCCAGGGCTTGCCAGGCCGTCAGGCCGGCGCAGGTCAGCGTACTGGCCTGCGCGGCGTCCAGGCCAGCCCGTTTCCTGCCGAACAAGCTGAGGGTGACGATCGATTTGCTGGTGGAAGCGATTCCCGGGGTGCTGGCGCTGGATTGAAGCCGGCGGCGCCAGCCGCCCGCTATCCCTTCACCGCAAACCCGTACAGCGCTGCCGCGTTGCGCCACCGGAGCGCAGCGGACAAGGCCGCGCCGGCCGCTTCGCTGTCACCGGGCGCCCCTTGCCCCGGCCATGCGGCAAGCATCCGGCACTCGTCGACCCGAGCCGGCGCCTCGTGGTTGGTCCATGGCCAGTCGCTGCCCCACAGCAGCCGGTCAGCTCCCACGACTTCGTGCCATCGCTGCGCAAACCTGGTCCAGTCCTGAGGGGATGCAAGCCGGTACGGCGCGCTGATCTTCACCCAGACCTGGCGGCGCGCGCGCACGGCAGTCGCAACGTCGAAGATCGTGTCCTCGGCTCCCTCTGCACCAGGCCGGCCGAAGTGGTCAAGCACGACCGGCGCGCCGGCATCGCCAAGGGCCGCGTCAAGCTGCGCCAGCACCATGCCGCCATCACCGTTGCGGGTATGGAGTTCGACATGCCAGCCGAGCCCGGCGATCCTGGCGAACAGCCCGCGCCACGGCGCGGTGGAAATGCGCTGCCAGTCCGGATCGCCATACAGGTTCAGGCGGATGCCCCGCACGCCGGCCGCGTGCAACGTAGCCAGTTCCGCATCCGTTACCTCAGGGCCGACCACCGCGACGCCGCGCAAGCGCCCGGGCATGGCCTGCAGCGCGGCCAGCAGCGCCGCATTGTCGGTGCCGAGAAAACTGGTCTGCACCACCACCCCATACAGATCCCCCAATCCGGCAAGCCGGGCGTGCCAGTCCTTCAGGTCAGCGGCATAGGGCGGCCGGTAGCGGGCCGATGGCGCGGCCACTCCGGCATCGAACACGTGGAAGTGGGTATCCACCAGCGGCAAAGCGCGCTTGCTCATCAGTCAGCCCCTCCGTGGCGCGGCTCAGTGGCGCGGGTATATCCGGATATGGCATCCGAACCCGCGTCAGTATTCTAGTCCTCTAGAGGACATCGACATCAATTTAGCACGGGTTCGGCATGCCAGACAACGCGCTGCTCCAGACTACAACCACCGCCGCGGGCCTGAGCCGCTACGGCCAGATCGCGGCGGAACTGCAGGCAAATATTGTTTCGGGCGCGTGGGCGCCCGGCAGCGCCATCCCTGCGGAAGGCGCGCTGGCCAAGGAGTTCGGCATTGCGCTGGGCACCATCCGGCAGGCCATCGCCGTGCTGGTCCAGCAGGGCCTGCTGGAGCGCGTGCAGGGCAAGGGCACCTTCGTGCGCAAGGGGCTCAACGGGGCCAGCCTGATGCGGTTTTTCCGCTTCGGCGGCGCCGATGGCGCGCCGGCGGTGCCGCGCTCGGAAATCCTGTCGTGCCGCACCGTGCGCCTAGACAAGGCCATGGCAACCCGCTTCGGGCTGCCGACCGGTGCGCGCGGGCTGGCGATCTCGCGCCGCCGCTGGCTGGAGGACACGCCCCGGCTGCTGGAATCGATCTGGCTGCCGCTGCCGCGCTGCGAAGCCCTGCAGCAACTCCCTGCGGCGCAGTGGGGCGACCTGCTCTACCCGCTGCTGGGCAGCGCCTGCGGCATCACGGTCCATCGCGCCGTTGACGAAGTGACCTTCCGCACGCTGGCAGCAGACGAGGCAGCGTTGCTGGACTTGCCGGATGCGCATCCGTGCGCGGTCGTGACCCGGCATGCCTTCGACCTGGGCGGCAACTGCATCGAATACCGGCTGACGCGGGGCGACGCCTTTGCCTTTCGCTATACCGCGGACGTCCGCTGACGGACCGCACCCGAGGAGACAGACCCATGCACGCACGCCACGCGATCGCCGCCACGGTCGCTGCCCTGATCGCCACCACCACGCTGGCGCAGGCCGCCGACACCGCCGCGGCCTGGCCGGCACGGCCCATCACGATCGTGGTGACGTATCCGCCGGGCGGCGGCGCGGACCTGATGGCACGGCTGATCGCGCCGGGTCTCGGGCGCGAGCTGGGCCAGACCGTCGTCGTCGAGAACCGCCCGGGTGCCGGCGGGCAGATCGGTGCCGCCTATGTCGCCAAGGCGGCACCGGACGGCTACACCATGATGGTCGATGCCTCCTCTTATGCGGTGAATCCCAGCCTCTATCCGCGCCTGCCCTACGATCCGGACAAGGCCTTCCGGCCGGTCGGCGTGCTGGCGCGCTATCCCAACGTGCTGGTGGCCACGGCGGGCTTTCCCGCCAGCAAGGTCAGCGACGTCCTGGCCATGGCCAGGCAAAAGCCGGGCTCGGTCGCCTTTGCGTCCTCGGGCAATGGCTCGGCGCAGCATCTGGCCGGCGTGCTGTTCGAGCAGCGCGCGGGGGTCGACCTATTGCATGTGCCCTACAAGGGCGGCGGCCCCGCCATGACCGATGTCATCGCCGGCCAGGTGCCGCTGTTCTTTGCCAACGTCGCTTCGAGCCTGCAGCACATCAAGGCCGGCAAGCTGAAGCCGCTGGCGGTGACCAGCCATGCCCGCACCCAGGCATTGCCGTCCGTGCCCACCATGCAGGAAGCCGGCGTGGCGAGCTACGAGGTCTATGAATGGAACGCGGCCTTCCTGCCCGCCGCAACGCCGGACCCGATCGCAGCGAAGCTCGCTGACGCCCTGCAGAAAGTCATGACCAGCCCCGAGATCCGGCAACGCGTGGCCGAGCTGGGCGGCGAGATCGTCGCTGCGCCGCCAGCACAGGCACGGCAATTCATCGACGGGCAGGCCCGGCTGTGGGCCAAGGTCATCCGGGACGGCAACATCAAGCCCGAATAGCACCAACTGGCACCGACTCTGCCCCACCACGGCCCAGCTACAGAACTTTCAGGAGAAATGCATGACCCCGATAAATCCCCTTCGCCGCCATCTGCTCAAGACCACCGCCGCACTGGGCGCGTGCGCGCTGGCGCCAACGCTGGCGCGTGCCCAGGCCTGGCCGGCCAAGCCGATCCGGCTGGTGGTGCCGTTCGCGCCGGGCGGCAGCTCGGAGATCGTGGCCCGCTCCACCGCGGCGGAGCTGACCAAGCTGCTAGGCGTGTCAGTCTTCGTCGAGAACAAGCCCGGCGCGGCCGGCAATATCGCCATGGGCGAAGTCGCGCGCGCCGATGACAACCACACGCTGATCCTCGGCCATATCGGCACGCTGGCGGTCAATCCGTTTATCTTCCCGAAGCTGCCCTATGACCCCGTCAAGGACTTCCGCGCGATCTCGCTGCTGTCCAAGGTGCCGAGCCTGTACGTGGTCCACCCGGACGTCCCCGCGAAGAACCTGAAGGAGTTCGTGGCGTTGGCCAAGAGCAAGCCCGGCAAGCTGAACTACGGTTCGGCCGGCAACGGCAGCGCCGGCCATCTGGCCTTTGAATACCTGAAGGCCGCGACCGGCACCTTCATCACCCATGTGCCGTATCGCGGCAGCGGTCCGCAGATCACTGACCTGCTGTCGGGGCGGTTGGACGCAGCCGCGGTCGGCGCGCCGGCGATCATCCAGTTCATCAAGGCCGGCAAGGTGCGCTGCATCGCCACCGGCACGACCCAGCGCATTCCCCAGCTGCCCGACGTGCCAACGGTTGCCGAACAAGGCTATCCCGGCTTCGAAATGACGCAGTGGTATGGCCTGCTGGCACCGGCATCTCTGCCCCAGGCGGCCGCCGACAAGCTGGCGGACGCCACCGTGAAAGCAGTGAAGAGCAAGTCGTCGGTCGAGCGCCTGAGCGCGGATGCGGCGATTGTGGTGGGCGACACGCCGGCCGAGTTCTCGCGCTTTATCGCGCAGGAGCAGCAGCGCTGGAAGCCCATCATTGCGCGCGCGGGAATCAAGCCGGATTGAACGCAAGGGGATGGCGCGGCGCGCCGGGGCTCACGGTCGCTCCTGCCACACCGCGACGCCACCCGGCGTCCCGGCACGGCCATCCAGGCTGATCTCCACGCGCGTCAGGTCCTCGCCGATCAGTAGTTCACCGGCATACGTCTTGCGGACCCGCTCGGCAATCTGCCCGACCGTGGCATCGCCGTTCAGGCCGATGTGACTGAACACCGCCAGCCTCGGCCCCGCAGCCTGGAAGACCCGCGCGGCATCCTCCGGCGAGGACAGGTGATCGTAGATGGCACGGTACGCGGGGTTGGAAGCCAGCAGCGCATCGGGGATCAGCGTGACGCAATGCACCAGCACGTCGGCGTTCTTTGCCTGCGCGACCACGGCGGGACTGAACCGGGTATCGCCCGACAGCACCACCACCCGGCCCCGATAGTCAATCCGGTAGCCATACGACGGCCGGATGTTGTCGCCGTGGTCGTTCTCGAATGCCGTCACGCGGACCCCGTCTTTTTCATAGACGACCCCGGGCGCGACGTCGCGGGCATCGATGGTGATGCCCGCAAGCGCGCTGCCCTCATCCTTGTGCCGGATGGCGATGTCCGCGGCAAAGGCCTGGCGCAGCCCATCGGCAAGCGCGCGCGTGCCCGCCGGGCCGTACAGCGCCATGGGCTTGTCGCGGCGGCCGTAGGGCGGCCGCAGCCAGCCAGTCAGCCACAGGTCGGGCAGTCCCACCAGATGGTCCGAGTGGAAGTGCGTCAGGAAGTGCGCGTCGACGCTGCCCAGCGGAATCCGCAACTGCCACAGGCGCACGGCCACATTGCGGCCAAAATCAAAAACCAGCTTCTGGCCGCCGGCCTCGACCAGCGTGCTGTAGCCAGCGCGCGTTGCCGAAGGCACCGGGGTGCCCGTGCCCAGCAGCGTCACGCGGAAATGGTCAGTGCGTTCCGGGGCGGCCGCAGCCGGGGCGGGCGTGGCGGCGACCGACAAGGCCGTGGCACACATCAGGGCGATGCCGGTCAGCATCGCCAGCAAGCGGGATGATTTCATCGTTCTACCTATTGAAAAGGGTGACAGCGCTGCAGCGCCTCAGAAGATCTGCTTGACGCCGAGCATCACGCCGGCCTGGTTGCCGCCCGCGCTGGGATTGCCGCCGGGGCTGCCGCCGCTGACCGACAGCGCCGACTGGCCGCCGTTGTCGATATAGCCCGCCGTGGCATACACGGAGGTGCGTTTCGAGAACGCGTAGGTGCCCCGGATCGCGCCAAGCCAGGCCTTGTTCGCGCTGCGCCGGTACTTCACGTAGAAGACTTCGCCGGCAAGGTTGAACGCGGGCGTGATGTCGTAGGACGCCCCCGCGAACCAGAGGTCGCTGCGCGGGGTGCTGCTTGCTTCGTTGTTGCGAGACAGCAGTCCCAGGCCCAGCTTGGTCCGCGGCAGCAGCATGTAGCCGCCCAGCGAGAAGCGGTCGTCCTTCAGGCTGCTCCGGGTCAGGCCACCAAAGGCGCCGGGGCCGCCGCGCAGCGAATCGTAGGCGGCGCTCACGCCCCACCAGTCAGTCTCGTACATCAGCATGGCCGACCATTCGCGGCAGGCGCGCGAGTCCGCGGGGTTCTCGCCCGCACAGTTGGTGCCGGCCGGGCCCGGTCCCGCATTGACGGTATCGCGGCCCAGGCTGTACGTGGCGCCAACGGTGACGCCACCGAACTTGCCCTTGTACGAGACCGCGTTGTCGGCGCGCGTGTTGGGGATATAGCTGTCAATCGAGCCGACACCGTAGACGTTGGAGGTAAGGATGTCGGTATCCAGACGCGCCCAGAACAGCATGGTGTACTGGCGCCCAAACCCGATCTGTCCCCACGGGCCGCTCAGCCCGACGAAGGCCTGCCGGCCGAACAGTCGCGCGCCCTGATTCGAGACGCCTGAATCCGGCGCGAAGCCGGATTCCAGCACGAACACGCTCTTCAGCCCGTTGCCGAGGTCTTCCGAACCGCGCAAGCCCCAGCGCGATGGCACAGTCGCAGCCAGCGACGGCTGGCGCACCAGGTCATTTCCCGCCGCACCCACGTGGTTGAGGTATTCCACACCCGTATCGATCACCCCATAGAGCGTCACCGATTGCGCCGCCGCCACCAGCGGCATGGCGGCAGCCAGGCCGGCCGCGTATCTGTTGAATTTCATTCTGTCTCCCCTGCTTCCTGTGGCGGCAACCTGCCAGGCACCCTGGCAGCCCCCATATGTTCATATTTGAACATCTGTTTCTTTATTGAACCACCACGGGCGAATACTACCGCCCCGTTTTATGGAGGCCGAGTGGGGAAACTACCGATGTGTGGGGAGGGGTTATGGCACGCCGCTGCGCTGCGCGTCACGCAGGCGCAGCCGACAAGAAAGGCGGTGAACCGCGTTTGCCTGAGGCGCGCTCCAGCGTGGGCTGCGGGCCCGCGCTGGCCTCATGGAATTCCGGTGCGCGCTCAGCCGGCGATGCCAGCCCAGCGCAGGTGCTTGCCCCAGTCGGCGTCGCTGATCACGCCGGACACGCCGTGCCGCTGGCCATCGGCGCGATAGAAGTAGGTGCGCGGCATCTCGCCCATCCAGTCCGGATCGACCGCATAGCGCAGCCGCTCCTGCGGCTCGTGCCCGAACACCCACGCGTTGCGCGTGAGCCTGACGCGCTGGAGCAATTGCTGCACCTGTGGCAGCGCGTCGGGGTTGTCCGTCGCCAGCGTGACGACGCGCAGGTCCGGATGCCGCGCGCGCAGCTTGCCGATGGCGTCGAAGTTGCGCTTGCAATAGACGCAGTCGAGCGACCACACCACCAGTACAAAGGGCTTGCCCTTCTGGCTGGCTGCCAGCTGGGCGGCGCTGGCCGATGCGAACACGGCGACGCGGTCGGCCGGTTGACTACCGGCATTGGCGGCCGTCATCGCCAGGGTCAGGACGGCAGCGGCGAGCAGCTTGCGGCGGGATGGCATCATGCGCCCTCCTTGCCCAGCGGGAACACCTGGAAGCCCTCGGCCTCGGTACGCCACAGCACGTAGGCGCGGCCCGCATGCTGCAGCAGGTGCGGCTGGTCCGAGTCGCGCTCCGTGCCGGCCAGCTTGCGCGTCTGCCAGGTCTTGCCGCCATCGTGCGACAGCATCGCGGACAGCCGCGTCTGCTGGCCGTCGAACGATTTCCAGGCCACCGCGATCTCGTTGTCGTTCAGCGCGACGATGTCGGCATGCTGCGCGCGCGGGTCGTCCAGCGGGCGCTGTGCCTGCAGCTTGCCGTCCTTCCAGCGCCCCACCGAGACCGTGGGCTTGCCTTCGCGCACGTTGAACCAGACCATGTGCACCGTGCCATCGGGCGCCACCGAAGCGCCGGGGCCGTGGTGCGGGCAGGCGTCGATGCGCCAGTCGTCAAAGGTGGCGCGCTGCATCGGCGTGGCCTTGCCGTCGGTGCCCAGCAGCGCCAGCGCGTGGTCGCGCGCGTTGGGCGGGAATACATGGCGCCACAGCGCCAGCATCTTGCCGTCGGGCGTGGGCGACAGCGCGATGCGGCAGCATTCGCACGACTGGTCGGCAATCTTGTAGTCGCCCTGGAAGGTCTTGCCCTGGTCGGCCGAGACCGCGTAGTAGACCGCGGCGCCGGCGTACGGCCGCTTGCGCGCCTCGGCGGCAACCACGTCGCGCTTGTCGATCCAGCTGACGAAGACGCGCCCGGCGTTGTCCACCGCGATGGCGTCGAAGCGGTGGGCGATCTGGTCGCGGTTGGCATGCACCGTCAGCGGTTCGGCAAAGGACTTGCCGCCATCGGCGGAATGCGCAAAGCGGATAAAGCCGGTCCACGGCTTGGGCAGCGGCTGGGTCCAGGTGACGAAGATCTCGCCGTCGCGCCCCGCGGCGACCTTGGGCCGGCTTTCATGATCGGCGGCGACCTGCTCCGGCACGTTGTTGACATGCTGCGCCGGCCCGAAGCTGCGGCCGTAGTCGGTCGATGCACGTACCGCGACGTAAGGGCCGTCCTTGTAGGCGACCCACAGCTTGCCGTTTCGGTCGAACGCGGCGCCGGTGCCAAGCTCGCTCATCTTCGCGGCCTTGGCCTGCGCGCCGTGGCCGCTGTGATCGCCGTGCGTTTGCGCGGTCGCGGCCAGCGCGGCACCGGCCATCATCAGCCCGGCAACGATCAAGCGGAAACCGGGGCGAACGCCTTGCATGGATATGGTCAGCCTGTTCACGTGCTCAGAAGGAAAGTTTCGCCTCGGCGTAGAACGTCCGGCCCGGATACGGGTGGTAGACGTAGTAGCGCTGGTCGGTGAGGTTGTCGATGCCAAGCCCGAGGCGCACGTTCTTCGCAGGCCGGTACGTCAGCTTGACATCAAAGGTCAGGAAGCTGCTGGTGCCGCCGAAGGTGTCGGGATTGACGTCGGAATTGTCGAGCGTATTGTACTGCCGCCCCGAATAGGTCATGGCCAGCGTGCCGGCCCAGGCCGGCGTGATGCGATAGGTGCCCATCAGGTTGGCCCGCCACTTGGGAATGCGGTAGAAGTACTTGCCCACCGAGGCCGGGTTGTTGGCGTTCTCGAGCGTCTTCGAATGGTTGTAGGCCCCGCTGGCCGACAGGTCGAAGCCGCTGACGAACACATCGCGCGCGTCATAGGCCAGCTCGATGCCGCGGGTGCGCACGCGGTCGACGTTCTGGAAACTGGTGACGGTCGGGAATACCGTGGTATTGGTCTGGCTGACCAGGGCATCGCGGATATCGTCCTCATACACCGAGACCCGGAAGTACGACGAATCCAGCGTGCGCTCGAAGGTCAGGTCCTTCGAGAATGACCGCTCGGGCCGCAGGTTGGGATCGTTGTTGATCAGCGCGGTGCCGGTGATGCGGCCCTGGAACAGCTCGCTGACAGTCGGGTAGCGATAGGCCTGGCCCAGCGACAAGCGGCCCAGCCAGTCCTGCCCGAAGGCCTTCTCCAGCGCCAGCTTGGGCGACCAGTTGGATTCGCTGCGCACCGGGTAGCCGATGTCCACGCCGGGCTGGCTGCGGCTGCCGTCATAGGCGCGCCAGTGTTCGTAGCGCACGCCGGGGATCAGCTTCCAGTCCTCGGCAAAGTACCAGGCGTCCTGCGCATAGAGCGCCTGGGTCTCGGTCTTGCCGGCAAAGGCGTTGTTGAAGGCGGTGATGGTGACCGCCTGCCAGTCCGAGGTGTTGTAGGTGGTGTTGCTCAGCCGGTAATTGTCATAGTGGTAGCCGAACGTGACCCAGTGCCCGCCCTGCAGCAGCTGCGGGCGGTAGTCGGCCTTCAGGTCGAGCGTGCGCCAGCCGGTGCCGTCGCCATAGGTCACCGTGCCCGGCCCGCTGCCGGCGGTGTTGGCGCTGCGGCTGATGTCCTTGCTGACATCGAACAGCGACGCCACGCCCGAGAAATTCCAGCCGGTCTCATTGCGCGTGCGCAGCGACAGGCCATAGAGCCAGCGCGCGTCCTCGCCATTGCTGGGGGCAAAGGCGTTGGCGGGAATCACATAGCGATAGCCGCCGATATTCACGGGACCGCTCGACACAACATTGCCATCGGCATCGCGCAGGTAGCTGCCGGTGGCGCTGGATCGGTCCTGCTGCCAATAGGCCGCGGTGAACTGCGCCTGCAGGGTATTGGTGATGTCGTAGCCAAGCTTGAGCTTGAGCTGGTCCTGCACCGTGTGCGTGACGCCCTCGCTGTTCACGCCCATCACCACGCGGTCGCGGCCGGTCTGGTCCTGGTCGAAGTAGGCGCCGGTGACCGGCTTGTCGGCAGAAGTGGCACGGGCCGTGGAGCGTGCCGCGGTATAGAAGCTCAACGGCTGGCTCTTGCTGTCCTGCCGGTCCACGCTGACCAGCCACGAGAACGGGCCGACGCGGTCGCCCACATAGGCGTTGGCGTGGACCCCGTTGAAGTTGTCGTGCGTGCCGTACAGGCTGAAGCGCTGCGTGAACAGCTGCACGCTGGCATCGCCCTCGAGCTTCTCCGGCGTGCGCGTGGTGATCAGCACCGTCGCACCCAGCGAGTTGCCGGGATATAGCGCCGAATACGGGCCGTACAGCACATCCATGCGCTCGATCTCGGCGCTGTTGACCAGCGACCAGCGCGGCGGGAAGCTGAAGTCCGACCCCAGCAGGTTGGACAGCAGCAGGCCGTCCGCATACACCAGCCCGCGCGCCGACTGGCGCGAACTGGTGCTGCGCACCGAGATGATCGAGTTCATATCGCCGATGAAGCGCTTGCGTACGGCGAGGTTGGGCGCGTACTTGAGGGCGTCTTCCGTGTTCACCACATTGAAGTCGGCCATGCGGCGGCTGCTGATGCCGTAGGCCGGCGAGGGCGTGTTGGGCGGTATCGCCGGCGTCTCGGCGCGCTCCGACTTGGCCGAGACCACCACCTCCTGCAGCGGCTCGGGCGCGTCCACCACCTGGGCGGCGGCGACGGCGGGGCCCATCAGCACCGCCGAAACGGCCAGTGCAATGCGATTTTTCTTCACTGGAAAACCTTGTTGTCGTCTTTTTCGACTCACTCCACCTGAGCGCAGCATACGGCGCCTCTCCCCGAGAGCGAGCGCTGACATTTTATGGGGCACGGGGACGCAGGCCGATGCGACATAGCGACGCGGGCGGCAGGCCGCCTAAGCGTTAACCCGCATATCCAACGTCGAGCCTTGTCACTACATTGCCCCGATTGGCATCAAGCCAATGTGATGCAGGGAGAGACTGTCGCGGCGCCCGCCGCGGACAGCGCCGAAGGAGCAACCGCCCCGGAAACTCTCAGGCAAAAGGACCGGCATCACCAGTCAGTACACTCTGAAGAATGCCGGACGCTATCGTCCGCCGGCATACCGAAGGAGCAAGCGCGCCCCGCCCTCGCGGCCGGGTGTCGTGAATCTCTCAGGTCCAGAACAGAGGGGGCGTCCGCCACGCATATTGCGTCCGGGCTCCCACCATCGACGTTCCTGGAACCTGCAGATCATGAAATCAATCGCTGTCATCGGCGGTGGCATCACGGGTGTCACCACGGCCTACGCGCTGGCCCGGCGCGGATTCTCCGTCACACTGTTCGAACGCCACCGCTATGCCGCCATGGAGACCTCGTTCGCCAATGGCGGCCAGTTGTCGGCCTCCAACGCCGAGGTCTGGACCCACTGGTCGACCATCGTCAAGGGCATGAAATGGATGCTGCGCAACGACGCCCCGCTGCTGGTCAATCCCCGGCCCAACTGGCACAAGCTGTCCTGGTTCGCCGAGTTCATCGCCGCCATCCCCCACTACCGCCGCAACACCATCGAGACCGCGCGCCTGGCCATCGCCGCGCGTGAACACCTGTTCGCCTGGGCGGCGCAGGAAGGCATCGATTTCGACCTGAAGAAGGAAGGCATCCTCCATATCTACCGCGACAAGGCCGGCTTCGAGCATGCCGGCCGGGTCTCGGCGCTGCTGGCGCAGGGCGGGCTGGAGCGGCGCGCCGTGACGCCCGAGGAGATGCGCGCGATCGAGCCGACGCTGGCCGGCTCGTACTACGGCGGCTACTTCACCGAGAGCGATTCCACCGGCGACATCCACAAGTTCACCAGCGGCCTGGCCGCAGCCATCGATCGGCTGGGCGTGCGCTGCCTGTACGGCCAGGACGTGCAGGCGGTGAAGGCCGACGGCAGGCGCGCCACCGTGACCGTGCAGGACGGCGCCGACACGGCCACCTCCAGCTTCGATGGCGCCGTGATCTGCGCCGGCACCGCCAGCCGCGCGCTGGCCGCGGGGCTGGGCGACCGGGTCAACATCTATCCGGTCAAGGGCTATTCGATCACGGTCAACCTGACCGACGAGGCCAGCCGCGCCGCCGCACCGGTGGTCAGCCTGCTCGACGACGAAACCAAGCTGGTCACCAGCCGCTTGGGCGACGACCGCTTCCGTGTGGCCGGCACCGCCGAGTTCAACGGCTACAACCGCGATATCCGCGCCGACCGCATCCGCCCGCTGGTGGAATGGGTGCAGCAGTGCTTTCCCGGCGTCAGCACGCGCAGCGTGGTGCCTTGGGCCGGGCTGCGGCCGATGATGCCGGACATGCTGCCGCGCGTGGGGCGCGGGCGGGCGGCATGCATCTTCTACAACACCGGGCACGGGCACCTGGGGTGGACTTTGTCGGCGGTGACGGCTGATATGGTGGCGGGAGTTGTCGACCAGCATTTCGGCGCGAACGTGGCAGTCGCGCCGGGTGCGCCGCTGGCATTGGCCAAGGCCTGAGTTCGCGGGTGTTTTCTCCCACTCTCCCATTTGTGGGATAGGGGCCACTGTGCGCGAACAGCGCCGCGCCATGATGGAAGCATGGGGCGGCGCATGTATACGCTTGAAGAATAGTGGACGTGATGCCCTATCTTCGCCCGGATGAGTATCCAAGCCATCCACCAATTAATGAGGCTGCGACCATAGACACGAACCAGCCAACAAAGAACAGATTCGCTGCATGCTGCTTCGTGTCGAACAAACTTCCTGTCCCGCGCAACACTACAATGCCGAAGAGATATAACCCGCCCCAAGCAGCAAGCGTAGCCAGGACAGCGCCAACAATAGCGCCGATGACTGCTCTCAGTATCTTCATTTTATGGGGAAGAAAATAATTGTCTTCGAGTTGCGAAAATCTGACCAAACACCTGGAACCACAATATTCCAACTTACTCTTAGACCAGTACCAAAGCCTGTAAGTTTTTCCCCATTCCATAAATCGATATGGCCTCCGCTAGCATTCCCTGCCGCCTCTCCGTCACGCGCCCAATAGCCATCGAACATTATTATTCCGGTTCGCCCCTTTACTT
>NZ_JBYSZI010000022.1:1477-92342 GCF_058787075.1 Cupriavidus sp. FW305-46 | reverse complement strand
CTGGTGGGGAGGGCGGGGTTCATGATGGCTCCGGAGAAGGCCTGGACTTGCCGGCATCGGGCGCCGGCGCCAGCCCGTGCGTCAGCAGCGCGGATACGTGGCGCACCAGCGTGTCGGTATCGACCGCTTCGCCGCCGGGCAGCCGGCGCCAGATATGGGTGGTGGCCAGCGGCAGCAGCGTCAGGCCGATCAGCGATGGCATCACCAGCGCCGGCTCCAGTCCGCTATTGAGCTGCCCGCGCGCGATCGCGGCCGCCAGCGGCGCGCTCAGTGCACCGGCGCGCTGCAGCGCGAAGCGGTCCAGCACGCGCTCGCGCAGGGCGCCGTCGGCGCTGGCGACTTCGCGGATCCACAGCCCGGGAAACCAGGGCGTGGCGGCCGCGGTGCGGATCAGCTGGCCGGCGATGCCGATCAGCATGGCCATCGGCTCGGCATCCCCGGCGGCAGCGAAGACGCTGGCCACCAGCGGCTGCAGCTTTTCCTCGACCACGGCGTCCAGCAGCAATTCGCGGTCGCTGAAGTAGTAATGGACCAGCGCCGGCGTTACGCCGGCCTGGGTGGCAATCGCCTTGACCGGGGTGCCGGCCACGCCCTGGCGCGAGAACAGGTCGGTGGCCGCATCGAGGATGCGTTTGCGCTGGCCGGGCTGGCCGGCCGCAGGACGACCGGGGCTGCGGCGGGCGGAGGGTTTCGGTTTGGCGGGCGGGCGCGGCATGGGCAAACGGATGCAAGCGGTCTCCAGTGAATATTAATTTTTGCGTTAATTAATTCAAGGGCGGTTACAACGTCGGCCTTCCGGCACATCCTTTGGCAGGTAGACATGTCATGGGCGCTTGGCTATGCTGCGGGCGCCGGAGCGCGCCGTCTCGGGCACTTCCGTTGCCGATCGCCTCTGCCGATGCCGTTTCCGCCACTTGCCACCGCTCCCGTTCGTCTCCGTTTTCGTCGTGTGCTGGCCGCGCTGGCCTGTTGTGCGTGCCTGCCAGCGATGGCGCAGCAAACGGAGCCGGTGCAAGGCCCGGCTGAAGCGGAGAGCCCGTTCGCCTTTCACGGCCAGAGCACCTACATCTGGCAGCGCAAGCCATCATTCGGCGCGGCCTACTCCGGCCCCAACAGCCTGGGTACCGAACGAGCCAAGAGCTACTCGTTCAGCGCGACGCTGGATCTGGGACTGAAGCTGTGGCAAGGCGCGGAGTTCCACTTCAACCCGGAGGCCACGCAAGGCGTGCCGTTTTCCGGCCTGCACGGCCTGGGCGGCTTGTCCAATGGTGAACTGGGCAAGGCCGCCAGCACCAATCCGGTGTTCTACCGCGCGCGCGCGTTCGTGCGGCAGACCTGGGGCCTGGGCGGCGGCAGCGAGGCACTGGAAGCGGATTTCAACCAGTTTGCGCGCACGGTCGACCGGCAGCGCGTGGTGCTGACGGCGGGCAACTTTGGCGTGCTGGATGTCTTCGACCAGAACGAGTTCGGTTCGGACCCGCGCACGCAATTCATGAACTGGTCGTTCATGACGCATGGCGCCTTCGACTATCCGGCCGATGCACGCGGCTATAGCTGGGGCCTGTCGCTGGAATACATCGGCGACGGCTGGTCGGCGCGCATCGGGCGCTTCCTGCAGCCGCTGGAATCCAACGGGCTGCGGCTCGACACCCGCATGTTCGAGCACTACGGCGACATCATCGAAGTGGAGAAGCGCTACCAGCTCGCCGGCCGGCCCGGCACCGCGCGGCTGCTGTGGTTCCGCAACAAGGCGCGCATGGGCGCGTTCAGCGATGCCATCGGCTTCGGCATGGCCAACAATACCACCCCGGATGTCGCCGACGTGCGCCGCGAGCACGCCAAGAGCGGCGTGGGCGTGACACTGCTGCAGCAGGTCACCGATTCACTGGGGATGTTCGCGCGCGCCAGCCTGTCCGACGACAAGACCGAGACCTACGCCTTCACGGAAATCGGCCGCCAGGTGTCGGCCGGCGGCGTGCTGAAGGGCGATGCGTGGGGACGGGCGCGCGATGCGCTGGGCGTGGCGGTGGCCATCAACATGCTGGGCCCAAACCACCGCAACTACCTGGCCGCGGGCGGGCAGGGCGCGTTCCTGGGCGACGGTGCGCTGCGCTACGGGCCCGAGCAGATCCTGGAGATCTACTACAGCTTCCAGCCGGTGAAGTACCTGAGCATCAGCCCCGACTTCCAGTACGTGCGCAACCCGGGCTACAACCGCGACCGCGGGCCGGTGAAGTTCTACGGGGTGCGGTTTCACGGGGAGTTCTGATCCTCCCCGCCTGCCTCACTGCCGCGCGTTGCGCTTGTTATCCGGCCACGCCGTATTGAAGTTGGTCCGGAACGGATTGATATCCAACCCGCCCCTACGCGTATAGCGCGCATACACCGCCAGCTTGACCGGCTTGCACTCGCGCATCACGTCCATGAAGATCCGCTCCACGCACTGCTCGTGGAACTCGTTGTGGTTGCGGAACGAGATCAGGTACTTGAGCAACCCTTCCTGGTTGATCGGCGCACCCACGTAGCGGATCTGCACGCTGCCCCAGTCCGGCTGGCCGGTGACCAGGCAGTTGGACTTCAGCAAATGCGACACCAGCGTTTCCTCCACCGGCGATTCTTGCTGGTCGGCAGAGAGCAGCTCGGGCGCGGGCTCATAGCGGTCCACCTCGATATCGAGCCGGTCCAGCAGCAGGCCGTCGAGCTCCCCCATCTTCTGCTTGCCCAGGTCCGCTTCAGTCACCAGCCGCACCTGCACGGTGCCGCCGGTGGCTTCGGACAGGTCGTGGTGCAGCAGCTGCTGCAGCGCCTCGGGTGAAGCAATCCTGGTCTGGTTGAACGAGTTCAGGTACAGCTTGAACGACTTGGACTCGATGATATTGGGCGTGTCCGACGGGATGATGAAGCTGGCCAGCGCCACCTGCGGCTTGCCCTTCAGGTTCAGCCACGACAGCTCGTACGCGTTCCAGATATCGACGCCGAAGAACGGCACCGGCGTGCCTTCGGGCAGGCCGATCTCGGTGCGCTTGGGCTGGCGCGGGATCGGGAACAGCAGCGAGGCGTCGTATTCGGTCTTGTAGGCCGAGGGCTTGCCCAGCGGCGAGTGTTCAGGGAGGCTCATGGGGCGCTCAGCAGGTGTCAGGACAGGAACAGCTTGTACACCGGGTTGTCGGTCTCGTCCCAGTGTACGTAACCCAGCGTCGAAAGGAAGGCGCGGAAGGCGCGCTTCTCGTTCTTCGGCACCTGGATGCCGACCAGGATGTTGGAGGTATCCGCACCCTGGTTGCGGTAGTGGAACAGGCTGATATTCCAGTTCGGGCTCATGCTGGACAGGAACCGCATCAGCGCGCCCGGCCGCTCGGGGAACTCGAAGCGGTACAGCAGCTCGTCATGCGCCAGCGCCGAGCGCCCGCCCACCATGTAGCGGATATGCTGCTTGGCCAGCTCGTCGTTGGACAGGTCCAGCGTGTCGAAGCCGTGCTTGCGGAAGCTGGCCGCGATCTTGTCGTTCTCGGCGCGGCTGGCGATCTGCACGCCGACGAAGATATGCGCCATGCTGGTATCGGCGATGCGGTAGTTGAACTCGGTCACGCTGCGCGTGCCCACCAGCTCGCAGAAGCGCTTGAAGCTGCCGCGCTCCTCGGGGATGGTCACGGCGAACACGGCTTCGCGCGCCTCGCCCACCTCGGCGCGCTCGGCGACAAAGCGCAGGCGGTCGAAGTTCATGTTGGCGCCGCAGGCGATCGCCACCAGGTGCTGGCCCTTGAGCTTCTCGCGCTCGGCATAGGCCTTCAGGCCTGCCACGGCCAGCGCGCCGGCCGGCTCCAGGATGCTGCGGGTGTCCTGGAACACGTCCTTCAGGCCCGCGCAGATGGCGTCGGTATCCACCAGGATGATGTCGTCGACCAGCTCGCGCGTGATGCGAAAGGTCTCCTTGCCGACCAGCTTGACCGCGGTGCCGTCCGAGAACAGTCCCACTTCCTTCAGCTCGACGCGCTTGCCGGCGTCGACCGAGCGCTTCATCGCGTCAGAGTCCACCGTCTGCACGCCGATCACCTTGATCTCGGGGCGCACCGCCTTGATGTACGAGGCGATGCCAGAGATCAGCCCGCCGCCGCCAATGGCGACGAACACGGCATGGATCGGGCCCGGGTGCTGGCGCAGGATCTCCATGGCGATGGTGCCCTGGCCGGCGATGACCTCGGGATCGTCGAACGGATGGATGAAGGTCAGCTTGTGCTTCTTCTCCAGCTCCGCAGCGTGGTTGTAGGCGTCGCTGTAGGACTCGCCGTGCAGCACGATTTCCACCCACTGGCCGCCGCGTTCGCGCACCGCGTCGATCTTCACCTGCGGCGTGGTGACCGGCATGGCGATGATGGCCTTGCACTGCAGGCGCGCCGCGGACAGCGCCACGCCCTGCGCGTGGTTGCCGGCCGAGGCGGCGATCACGCCGCGCTTGAGCTCTTCCTGCGTCAGCGAGGCCATCTTGTTGTATGCGCCGCGCAGCTTGAAGGAGAAGACCGGCTGGGTGTCCTCGCGCTTGAACCAGACTGCATTGCCGGTGCGCGCCGACAATTGGTGCGCGTAGGTCAGTTCGGTCTCCTGCGCCACGTCGTAGACCTTGGCGGTCAGGATCTTCTTCAGGTAATCGGGTCGGGCGGCGGACGTGCGGGTCATGGTCTCGGGGCGGGCCGTGGGGCGGCGCAAAAAAAGGCGGAAATTCTGGCGGAAACCGTCAATGATAAAGGATGGCGGCGACTTCCACCCGGCCCGGGCGACGCTCCCGCCGCCCGCGGCGGGCGGCCCGGGCCGCGCGGAGGTCGCTCTTCGTGTGGATGACGGTGCACTCATGCGGGGCGCGGCGAGCCACGCGCGGCGGGGCCGCAGACGCTTGGCCCTGGACTTGCGTCGAGGCCAGGTTGCGTGCGCGCCATGTAGGACGGCGTCCGGTGGACGCCGGTCAAAACGACGTGTTACGGTGTAACGCGATGCCACAACTACCGCTAATCGAACCCAATACCGCCCTGTTTCTCGACTTCGACGGCACCCTGGCCGACCTGGCTCCGCGCCCGGAACTGGTGCAGGTCGAACCGGAACTGGTCGGCACGCTGCACACGCTATTCGAGCGTCTGGACGGCGCGCTGGCCGTCATCTCCGGGCGGCCGATCTCTGAACTCGACCACTTCCTGCAGCCCCTGCGGCTGCCGGCCGCCGGCGTGCATGGTGCTGAATTCCGCACCGACGGCGGCATGGTGTCAAAGACTTCCGCCCCCGGCCTGGAACCGCTGATCCCCCACCTGGAAGCGCTGGTGCGCGCCTATCCCGCCCTGCGGCTGGAGCGCAAGTCCGTTGCCGTCGCCATCCACTACCGCCAGGCGCCTGAACTGGCCGGCGTGGTCGATGCCGCGGTCACCGAGGTGCTGCGCCATGCCGTCGGACTGGAGGCGCTGCCCGGCAAGATGGTGGTCGAGATCAAGCCGGCCGGCGTCGACAAGGGCGACGCCATTGCCGCATTCATGAAATCCGCGCCCTTCGCCGAGCGCGTGCCGCTTTTTGCCGGCGACGACCTGACCGACGAGCCGGGCTTTGCCGCTGTGCGCAAGCTCGGCGGGCTGGGCGTGCTGGTGGGCCAGCGCGAGACCGTGGCCAGCGTCAGCGTGCCCGGGCCGGCCGCGCTGCGCAGCTGGCTGCACCGCTCGGCCCGAGCGCTGGAAGGCGCCGGCGGCGAGCCGCGCGCCGTGCCGAATGAGGCCGAGCCAGGCCCGGCCCGGCGCACAACGACATCCTGAGGGAGGTATCGCTGTGACCAATCCGAGCAGCCCGAGCGAACCGGGCCAGCCGCCGACCGAAGGCGTGCACAAGACCGTGGACGGCGGCAGCCGCTTTGCCAATCCGTCGTTGTCGCTTGGCATGATCGGCAACTGCGCCATTTCTGCGCTGGTGGACTGCCGCGCGCGCATTGTCTGGTCGTGCCTGCCGCGCTTCGATGGCGACCCGGTGTTCAACGCCCTGCTGGACCCGAGCGAGAACGCCGGCCATTTCTCGATCGAGATCGAGGACTTCCAGTCGTCGCGGCAATGGTATGAGCCCAATACCGCGGTGCTGCGCACGCGGCTGACGGACATCCACGGCAACTGCCTGGAGATCACCGACTTTGCGCCGCGCTTCTTCCGGCTCGGGCGCTATTTCCGCCCGACCACGCTGGTCCGGCGCATCCGCCCGGTGCGCGGCGCGCCGCGCGTGCGCGTGGTGGTGGCGCCGCGCTTCGAGTGGGGCCGCAAGGCGCCGCAGACGACGCGCGGCAGCAGCCACGTGCGCTATATCGGCGACGACATGACCCTGCGCATGACCACCGACGCGCCGATGGCCTATGTGCTGTCGCATACGCCGTTCCTGGTCACGCGCGGGTACAACTTCATCCTCGGCCCGGACGAGACCCTCGCGCACGGCGTGGAAGAAACCGCGCGTGACTTCGAGCAGGAGACCACCGCCTACTGGCGCCTGTGGAGCCGCCGCCTGGCGGTGCCGCGCGAATGGCAGGACGCGGTGATCCGCGCGGCCATCACGCTGAAGATGTCGCTGTTCGAAGAGACCGGCGCCATCGTCGCGGCGATGACCACCAGCATCCCCGAGGCGCCGGGCAGCGGCCGCAACTGGGACTACCGCTTCTGCTGGCTGCGCGACGCCTTCTTCGTGGTGCGCGCGCTCAACAGCCTGTCCGAGGTCGGCACCATGGAGGACTACCTGCGCTGGCTGTCCAACGTGGTGATGCAGTCGCAGGACGGGCATATCCAGCCGCTGTACGGCATCGGCCTTGAGCGCGAGCTGCCTGAAAGCATGCTCGACCATCTGCCCGGCTACCGCGGCATGGGCCCGGTGCGCGTGGGCAACCAGGCGCAGGAGCACTTCCAGCACGACGTCTACGGCAACGTGGTGCTGGGCGCGGCCCAGGCCTTCCATGACCACCGGCTGCTGCACCGCGGCGGCCCCGCTGAATTCCGCCGGCTGGAAGAGGTCGGCGAACAGGCGGTGAAAGTGTTCGGCACGCCCGATGCCGGCATGTGGGAGCTGCGCACGCGGGCGCGCGTGCATACGTCGTCGGCGCTGATGAGCTGGGCCGCCTGCGACCGCCTGGCCAAGGTTGCAGACAAGCTGCAACTGCAGGCGCGCGCCGCCTACTGGCACGACCATGCCGAGCGCATGAAGGCGCGCATCCTGGCCGAATCCTGGAGCGAAGAGCGCCAGGCCTTCGCCGAAAGCTTCGGCGGGCGCGAGCTGGATGCCAGCGTGCTGCTGATGGCCGAAGTCAATTTCATCGAGCCGCGCGATCCGCGCTTCATCGCCACCGTCAAGGCGCTGGAGGCATCGCTGTGCGACGGACCCTATATGCGCCGCTACGAGGCGCCCGACGATTTCGGCAAGCCCGAGACCGCGTTCAACATCTGCACGTTCTGGCGCATCGATGCCCTCGCGCGCATCGGCCGGCGCGAGGAAGCGCGCGAGATCTTCGAGTCGATGCTGGCCTCGCGCAATCCGCTGGGGCTGCTGTCCGAGGATACCCATCCGGTGACCGGCGAGATGTGGGGCAATTTCCCGCAGACGTATTCGATGGTCGGGCTGATCAATGGCGCGATGCGGCTGTCGGCGCCGTGGGACACGGTGATCTGAACCGCCTGCGCCCACGGCAACCAGAACAGAGGACTCCAAGAACAACATATGCCAAGACTTGTAGCGGTATCCAACCGGGTCGCCGACCCCCGCAACGTGGCGGCGGGCGGCCTCGCCGTCGCGCTTTCCGAAGCCCTGCGCCAGACCGGCGGCATGTGGTTCGGCTGGAGCGGCAAGGCACTGGAAACCGCCCAGGGCGGCACGCCCGGTGAAGGCGACCTGCACCTGCAGCAGGCCGGCAACGTGACGCTGGCCACCGTCGACCTGAGCCGCGAGGACCACGACGCCTACTACCTGGGCTACAGCAACGGCGTGCTGTGGCCGGTGTTCCACTACCGGCTGGACCTGGCGGACTTCGACTCCAATTTCCTGAACGGATACCGGCGCGTGAACCAGCTGTTCGCGCGCAAGCTGGCGCCGCTGCTGCAGCCCGATGACATCATCTGGATCCATGACTACCACCTGATCCCGCTGGCGTCAGAGCTGCGCGCCATCGGCTGCGGGCAGAAGATCGGCTTTTTCCTGCATGTGCCGCTGCCGCCGCCGCTGATCCTGGCCGCCATCCCGCAGCACGAGTGGCTGATGCGCGCGCTGTTCGCCTACGACCTGCTCGGCTTCCAGAGCCATGCGGATGTCGAGCACTTCTCGCGCTATGTGCAGGCCGAAGCGCAGGCCGAGCCGATGGGCGAGCACCGCTACCGCGCCTTCCACCGCACGGTGCGGGCGCAGGCCTTTCCGATCGGTATCGACGTGGACGAGTTCATGGAGCTGGGCCGCGGCGCGGACGCGCAGGAAACCTACGAGATGATGTGCGCGCAGTACGCGCGCCGCAGGCTGCTGCTTGGCATCGACCGGCTCGACTATTCCAAGGGCCTGCCGCATCGGCTCAAGGCGTTCTACCGGTTGCTGGCCGAGTACCCGGAGAACCGCTCGAGCGCAACGCTGGTGCAGATCGCCGCGCCCTCGCGAGAATCGGTCGATGCCTACGTCGACCTGCGCCGCGAGATGGAGCAGTTGAGCGGCTCCATCAACGGCGAGTTCGGCGAGCTGGACTGGATGCCGGTGCGCTATATCCACCGCACCACCGCGCGCAAGCGGCTGCCCGGCCTGTGCCGCGCCAGCCGCGTGGCGCTGGTGACGCCGCTGCGCGACGGCATGAACCTGGTGGCCAAGGAGTTCATCGCCGCGCAGGACCCGGAGGACCCGGGGGTGCTGGTGCTGTCGCGCTTTGCCGGCGCCGCCGAGCAACTGCGCGAGGCGCTGCTGGTCAATCCGTACGACACCCGTGCCACCGCGCAGGCGATCCAGCAGGCGCTGCACATGCCGCTGGCCGAGCGCCAGCAGCGGCACCGGAAATTGCTGGAGCGCATCCGCGCGCAGGATGTGCACTGGTGGAGCAGCGAGTTCCTGCGCGCACTGACTGAGACCGAAGGGGCCTGAGGCGCGGGCTGTTCTTCCGGTCGGGGAGCATGACCATGAGCGAAGACCTGGCAGCGCAATCGTGCACGCCTTGCCGTGGCGGGGTGCCGCCGCTGACGCCGGCTGAAGCCGAGGCGTTATTGCAGCAGGCGCCGGGGTGGGAGCTGGTCGATAGCGCGACGCGGCTCGAACGGCGTTTCACCTTCGGCAATTTCGCGCAGGCGCTGGCGTTCGTGAACGGCGTCGGGCAACTGGCCGAGGCGCAGGGGCATCATCCCGAGATCAGCTTTGGCTGGGGGCATGCCACGGTGTCGTGGCGGACCAAGAAGATCAAGGGCTTGCACCGGAATGATTTCATCATGGCGGTGAAGACGAGCGAGTTGGCGGAGGGGATCGGGTGAGGCTGGTGGGGGTCACTTCAGATCCCCGGGCGTATCAATATCCCGAAACGCCCCTTCATCCTCGGTCAGGATCCGCGTCACAGGCTTGTCCTTCAGCAACGCCCGCGCCCCCTCATCCCCATCCAGCTTCAGCAATTCCTCGCGCCAGGCCGCGCCAAAACCCACCGGATGCCCACGTTGCCCGTTGCGCCAAGGGGCGGCGATGGTGTCCGGCGTGGTGATCGTCAACGCCACCGCCCGGATCAGTTCCATCGGCAGCCAGGGCATGTCCGCCAGCGCCACCACCCAGCCGCGCGCTTCGGGCGTGGCGGCCACGGCAGCTCGCAGGGCTGCGCCCATGCCGGCCTCGGCGTCGGGCGACTCCAGCACGCGGCAGCCGCCGCGGCGCAGTTCCTCCGCCAGTGCCGGGTTGCCCGGACGAATGACGGCGATCGATTCCGGCAGCGCCGCGGCCAGCGTGCGCGCGCTGCGCCAGGCCACGGAGCGGCCGCCGGGCAGCACCTCCAGCAGCTTGTTGCGTTTGCCGGCGGCGTCGAAGCGGCGGCCGTAGCCTGCGGCCAGCAGGATGCCGGTGGGCAGGTCGGTGCGGAGCAGGGGAGCGTTGGGGGCGGCAGTCATGGCGGCACTCGCGAGGTCGTCAGGTGGGATCGGGCGCGACGTCGCAGCTGCTGCCGGTGCCGGCAGCCATCTCGCGTGCGGCCTTGGCGCCTTCCACCTGCAGGATGTCGGGCAGCGATACGTGGTTCCTGGCCGCGATCACCTCGGCCAGGATCGAGATGGCGATCTCGGGGGGCGTGCGGCTGCCGATGTAGATGCCCACGGGGCCATGCAGCCGCGCCAGCTGCAGCCCGGTCAGGTCGAATTCCTTGAGCCGTTCGCGGCGCGCCTGGTTGTTGCGGCGCGAACCCAGCGCGCCTACGTAGAAGGCCCGGGTGCGCAGCGCTTCCATCAGCGCCAGGTCGTCCAGCTTGGGGTCGTGCGTGAGCGCGATCACGGCGCAGCGCTCGTCCAGCTTCATGTCGGTGACGGTGTCGTCCGGCATGGTGCGCACCATGGTCACGCCGGGGATGTCCCAGGTCTCGGTGTATTCCTCGCGCGGGTCGCACACGGTGACCTGGAAGCCCAGGCCCACGGCGATCTGGCACAGGTACTTGGACAGCTGCCCGGCGCCGATCACCAGCATGCGGTAGCGCGGGCCGTGGATGGTCAGCAGGGTCTTGCCGTCGAACACCAGGCCGTCGGTGGCGTTGGCCGGGCCCAGCGTGGCGGTGCCGGTGGCCATGTCGAGGGTGCGCGCGACCAGGCGGCCGTTCTCAACGGCATCGAGCAGCTCGGCGATGCCGCTGGCCGGGGTCAGCGGTTCGGTCACCAGCTCGATGGTGCCGCCGCACGGCAGCCCGAAGCGGTGGGCTTCCTCGGCGCTGATGCCGTACTTGATCGCTTCCGGGTGGTCGGCGGTGATGCCCTGCCGGCGCACGCGGTCGATGATGTCGTCCTCGATGCAGCCGCCCGAGACCGAGCCCACCACCAGGCCGTCGTCGCGCACGGCCAGCATCGCGCCTTCGGGCCGGGGCGACGAGCCCCAGGTCCGCACTACCGTGACCAGCAGCACGCGATGGCCTTGCTGCTGCCACTGCACACTGTTCTTCAGGACTTCGAGATCCACGCTGTCCATGATCGTTTCCGCTTCGGTTCCTCTGTTGGTTCATTGTCGCCGGCGGCTGCGGCGGGGGCGCCCTCGGCCGCTGGCGTGTCGTCGGTGGCGTCAGGGGTGACGGCCTCGGTGAAGCGCGCAAAGAAGGTGTCTGCCATCTTGCGCGCCGCGGCGTCCACCAGCCGCGAGCCGATCTGTGCGATCTTGCCCCCCACGTGGGCGTTGACGGTGTAGGTCAGCACGGTCTCGTCACCGTCTGCTTCCAGCCGGACCCGGGCGCTGCCCTTGCCGAATCCCGCCGCGCCACCCTGGCCATCGAAACGGATGGTGTAGCTGTCGGGGGCCTGGATGTCTTCCAGTGCCATGCGGCCCTTGAAGCGCGCCTTGACCGGGCCCACCGCGGCCGTCAGGGCCAGCTGGTAGGCGTTGTCGCCGTCGGGCTCGATACTCTCACATCCCGGGATGCAGTGCTTGAGCAGCTCGGTGTCGTTGAGCGCTTCCCATGCTACCTGCTGCGGGACCGGCAGGCGCTGGCTCTGGTTCATTTCCATGGCGGGGCTTCCTTGGTGTGCCTGGCGAGGGCAGGGGTGGCGGCCCGGGGCGGGCCGCCATGGTCGGACAGCAGCGTCTCGAGCGCCAGCAGGCTGTCCAGGTTATGGGCCGGGCGCAGTGCGTCCACGTGCGGCAGGATGGCTTGCACGCCACGCGCCTGCGGGGTGAAGCCGGGGTAGCGCAGCAGCGGGTTGAGCCAGACGATGCGGTGCGCAAAGCGGCGCAGCCGTGCCATTTCGTCGCCGAGCAGGTCGATATGCTCGTGGTCCAGGCCGTCGGTGACCAGCAGTACGGTGGCGCGCCCGGACAGCGTGCGCCGCGCCCAATGGCGGTTGAAGCTGGCCAGCGCCGCGCCGATGCGGGTGCCGCCGGCCCAGTCGCGCACCTGGCCGGTGATCAGCGCGACGGCCTCGTCGGGGTCGCGTTCGCGCAGCGAGCGCGTGATGTTGGTCAGCCGCGTGCCGAACAGGAATACCGACAGCCGCTCGCGCGACTGCATCAGCGCATGGCAGAAGTACAGCACCGCGCGCGAGTACTGGCTCATCGAGCCGGAGATGTCGAGCAGCAGCACCACCGGCGGCTTGCGCTCGGCGTGCTTGCGGAATTTCCAGCGCAGCCACTCGCCATGCTGGCGCACCGCCAGGCGCGCGCTGGCGCGCAGGTCGGCATGGGTGCCGCAAGTGGCGGCGCGCAGGCGGCGGGTGCGCTGCAAGGCCAGGTGGGCGCGGCGCGTGCGCACCAGGTGCTGCAGCGCGCGCCATTCCTGCGCGGTCAGGGTTTCAAAGTCGCGCTGCGCCAGGCGTTCCTGGTCGGAGAAGGTCAGCGGCACATGGATGCGCTCGGCTTCGGCCTGTGCCGGGCGTGACTGCGCTTCGGGCTGGCGCGCGGCCAGGGCATCGGCAAGCCGGTTGCTGCGTTTCGGTGGCGGCGCGCCGCTGTCGACGCGCGGCAGCAGCAGCGCGCGCAGCTTGCCTTCCCAGTCGGGATCGCGCCAGAACAGGTCGAAGGCGGCATCGAACAGCGGGCGCTGGTCGGGGCCGGACAGCACCAGCGCCGCCAGCGCGGCGCGTACCTCGTCGCGCTGGCCGATATCGACATGGCGCAGCGCCTGCAAGGCATCGACCGCATGGGCCGGCGACAGCGCGAAGCCGCCGTCGCGCAACAGCCGCATGAAGTGCGTGACGTTGCGCGCCAGCACCGGCAGGGCCGGTGCGGCGGGCCGTGCGGCGGCATGCAGCGTGGCCACGGTCAGCCTCCCGGCGTGGCACCCGCCAGCAGCTCGGCCACGGTGGGGCCGTCCACGCGCGCCAGGTCGTCCTGGTACTTGAGCAGCACGCCCAGCGTGTCGCGCACGGACTGCGGATCGAGCTCGGTCGCGCCCAGCGCGGACAGCGCGCGGCACCAGTCGATGGCCTCGGCGATGCCCGGCGCCTTGAACAGGTCGATGCCGCGCAGCCGGTGGATAAAGTCGATGGCCTGGGCCTGCAGCGCCGCGGCGGCCTCGGGGGCGCGCGCGGCCACGATCTGCAGTTCGCGGTCGCGCTCGGGGTAGCCCATCCACTGGTACAGGCAGCGGCGCTTGAGGGCGTCGTGGACTTCGCGGGTGCGGTTGGAGGTGATCACGATCAGCGGCGGGCGCTCGGCGCGGATCACCCCGATCTCGGGGATCGACACCTGGAATTCGGACAGCACCTCCAGCAGGAAGGCTTCGAAGGGCTCGTCGGCGCGGTCGATCTCGTCGATCAGCAGCACGCGCGGCACGTCCGGCGCGGCGGAGTCGGGCAGCAGGGATTCCAGCAGCGGGCGCTTGAGCAGGTAGTCATCGTGGTACAGCGACTGCGCCTCGGGCCGCTCGCCGCGCGCCTCGGCCAGGCGCAGCGCCATGATCTGGCGCGGGTAGTCCCATTCGTACAGCGCGCTGGCGGCGTCCAGCCCTTCATAGCATTGCAGCCGCAGCAGCCGCGTGCCGAGCACGCCCGCCATCGCATGCGCCATGGCGGTCTTGCCGACGCCGGGCTCGCCTTCCAGGAACAGCGGCCGCTGCATGCGCAGGGCGAGATAGAGCACCGTGGCGGTCTCGCGGTCGGCGAAATATTGCTGGCGTTCCAGCTGGGCGATGGTGTCGTCGATGGAGGTGGGAAGCATGAGCAATCTTGTGTGCCGATGCGGAAATACGCCGGCGGTTTGCGCCCCTCTCCCGCCGTGCGGGAGAGGGGAGACAACATGCGGCGGCGAAGCGCTACCCCTTCGCCGCCGCCTCCACTGCCCTTGCCGCCAGCACCGGGATCAAATGCGCCCGGTACTCCGCCGACGCATGCAGGTCGGCATTCAGCGTCGACGCATCGACCTTCACCCCACGCGCCGCCTGCGCGGTGAAGCCGGCCGACAGCGCCTGCTCCAGCGGCTGGCAGCGGAACACGCTGTCGGCCGCGCCTGTCACCGCCACGCGCACCGTGTTGCCGGTGCGCGCCACCATCACGCCCACCAGCGCGAAGCGCGAGGCCGGGTTGCGGAACTTGGCGTAGGCCGCCTGCTCCGGGATCGGGAAGCGCACCGCGGTGATCAGCTCGTCCGGTTCCAGCGCGGTTTCATAGAGACCCTTGAAGAAGTCGTCGGCGGCGATGGTGCGGCGGTCGGTGACCACGGTCGCCCCCAGCCCCAGCACAGCGGCGGGATAGTCGGCGGCGGGATCGTCATTGGCGAGCGCGCCGCCGATGGTGCCCATGGCGCGCACCTGGCGGTCGCCGATGCCGCCGGCCAGTGCCGCCAGCGCCGGGATGCGCCGGCGCACCTCGGCATGCTCGGCGACGTCGGCATGGCGCGCGGCGGCGCCGACCACGATCTCATTGCCTTCGACGCGGATCTCGGCCATGCCGGGAATACGCGCCACGTCGACCAGCACGGAGGGCGCGGCCAGCCGCAGCTTCATCGCGGCCAGCAGGCTCTGGCCGCCGCCGAGGAACTTGGCGTCGGGATCGGCCTTGAGCGTGGCCACGGCCGCCTTGGCATCCGCGGCGCGTTCAAAATTGAATGCGTACATGTCGGTTTCCTTTGCGGTGTGCGTGGGTCACGGCCGGGCGGCCTGGATGGCCTGCCAGACCCGGTGCGGCGTGGCGGGCATCTGGATGTCCTTCACGCCCAGCGGGCTGAGCGCATCCACCAGCGCGTTGATGAACGCCGGCGGCGAGCCGATCGCGCCGGCCTCGCCGCAGCCCTTCACGCCCAGCGGGTTGTGGGTGCAGGGCGTGCCGGTGGCGGTCTCGACGGTGAAGTCGGGCAGGTCGCCGGCGCGCGGCATGGCGTAGTCCATGTATGAGCCGGTCAGCAACTGGCCGCTGTCGTTGTCGTAGACGCACTGCTCCAGCATGGCCTGGCCCAGCCCCTGGCCGATGCCGCCATGGACCTGGCCTTCGACGATCATCGGGTTGATGATGTTGCCGAAGTCGTCCACCGCGGTGAACTTGACCACCTGCGACTCGCCGGTATCGGGATCGACCTCCACCTCGCACACATAGGCGCCGGACGGGTAGGTGAAGTTGGTGGGGTCGTAGAACGCGTTTTCGTTCAGGCCCGGCTCCAGCTTGTCGAGCGGATAGTTGTGCGGCACGTAGGCGGAAAGCGCGACTTCGCCGAAAGTCTTGGTGCGGTCGGTGCCGGCCACGCGGAACACGCCGTCGCTGAATTCGATGTCGGTGTCGGCGGCTTCCAGCAGGTGCGCGGCGATCTTCTTGGCCTTGGCCTCGATCTTGTCGAGCGCCTTGACGATGGCCGAGCCGCCCACCGCCAGCGAGCGCGAGCCATAGGTGCCCATGCCGAACGGCACCCGGCCGGTGTCGCCGTGCACGATCTCGACCTGGTCCAGCTGCAGCCCGAGCCGGTCGGCGACCACCTGCGCAAAGGTGGTCTCGTGTCCCTGGCCATGGCTGTGCGAGCCGGTGAACACGGTCACGGTGCCGGTCGGGTGCACGCGGATCTCGCCCGCTTCGAACAGCCCCGCACGCGCGCCCAGCGCGCCGGCGATGTTGGACGGCGCCAGCCCGCAGGCCTCGATGTAGCAGGAGTAGCCCAAGCCGCGCAGCTTGCCGCGCTGCTTCGCTTCATCACGCCGGGCCGGGAAGCCCTTGACGTCGGCCAGCTCCTGCGCGCGTGCCAGGCAGGGCTCGTAGTCGCCGGTGTCGTAGGTCAGGCCCACTGGCGTGGCGTGCGGGAACTGGCGGATAAAGTTCTTGCGGCGCAGCTCGGCCGGGTCGATCTTCATCTCGTGCGCGGCGGTTTCGACCAGGCGCTCGACCACATAGGTGGCCTCGGGCCGTCCGGCGCCGCGGTAGGCATCCACCGGCGCGGTGTTGGTGAACACCGCCTGCACCTCGGCGTAGATCGCGGGCGTCGCGTACTGGCCCGCCAGCAGCGTCGCATACAGGATGGTCGGCACGCAGCTGGCGAAGGTCGACAGGTAGGCGCCCATGTTGGCGGTGGTATGCACGCGCATCGCCAGGAACTTGCCGTCGGCGTCGAGCGCCAGCTCGGCCCTGGTCACATGGTCGCGCCCGTGCGCATCGGTGAGGAAGGATTCGGAACGGTCCGCGGTCCACTTGACCGGCCGCCCGATCTTCCTGGAAGCCCAGGTCAGCGCCACATCTTCCGGGTACAGGAAGATCTTGGAGCCGAAGCCGCCACCCACGTCGGGCGCGATGATGCGCAGGCGCGATTCGGGCAGCCCCAGCACGAACGCGCCCATCAGCAGCCGTTCGACGTGCGGGTTCTGGCTGGCCACGTAGACGGTGTAGCTGTCGTCGTGGCGCGTGTAGCTGGCGTTGACCGCGCGCGGCTCGATCGCGTTGGGGATCAGCCGGTTGTTGACGATGTCCAGCGTGGTCACGTGCGCGGCCTTGGCAAAGGCGGCGTCGGTGGCGGCCTTGTCGCCGTGGCCCCAGGTGTAGCAGGTGTTGGCGGGAACGTCGTCATGCACCAGGGTGGACGCCTTGGCGGCATCCGCGGCGCTGACCACGGCGGGCAGTTCTTCATAGTCGACGTCGATCTTCTCTGCCGCGTCGCGCGCCTGCTGCAGGGTCTCGGCGATGACCAGCGCGACCTGGTCGCCGACGTGGCGCACCTTGTCGTGGGCAATCACCGGGTGCGGCGGCTCCTTCATCGGCGTGCCGTCGATGCTGTGGATCAGCCAGCCGCAGGGCAGGCCGCCGACCTTGTCGGCCGCCAGCTCGTCGCCGGTCAGCACGGCGATCACGCCGGGCGCGGCCAGGGCCTCGGTCTTGTCGATCGAGCGGATGCGCGCATGCGCATGCGGCGAGCGCAGGAAGTACGCGTAGCTTTGCTGCGGCAGCACGACGTCGTCCGTGTACTGGCCGTTGCCGGTCAGGAAGCGGTAGTCTTCCTTGCGCTTGACCGGCGCGCCTACCAGGCGCTGGCTTTCGGGTGCGTTCATGGCCGGTCCCCCTT
The DNA here is from genome assembly GCF_058787075.1 of Cupriavidus sp. FW305-46. Lineage (NCBI taxonomy): Bacteria > Pseudomonadati > Pseudomonadota > Betaproteobacteria > Burkholderiales > Burkholderiaceae > Cupriavidus > Cupriavidus sp. FW305-46. The sequence goes on along the minus strand of NZ_JBYSZI010000022.1, from coordinate 75,194 downwards.
ATTCAGCGCTGGCGGCGGTGCCCTGCATGGCCGCCTGGCCCTGCTGCACTGCGCGCACGATGTTGTGGTAGCCCGTGCAGCGGCACAGGTTGCCTTCCAGGTGGGCGCGGATGGTGGCGGCGTCGGCGCCCGGATGTTCCTGCACCAGCGCGGTGGCGCTCATCACCATGCCGGGCGTGCAGAAGCCGCATTGCAGGCCGTGGCATTCACGGAAGGCTTCCTGCATCGGGTGCAGGCCGTTGCCGGCCTTGTCGCCGGCGAGGCCTTCGATGGTGGTCACGGCGGCGCCGTCGGCCTGGACCGCGAGGATATTGCACGACTTGACCGCCCGGCCATCCAGGTGGACCGTGCAGGCGCCGCACTGCGCGGTGTCGCAGCCGACGTGGGTGCCGGTCAGGCGCAATTGTTCGCGCAGGAACTGGACCAGGAGGGTGTTGGGTTCTACCTGCGCGTCAACGGGCTTGCCGTTGACCGTCAGGCGGATCGGAATCGCCATGCTTGTCTCCATGTGGGGTGGACGCGCATGACCAATTGCCCGAAATCCCGAAAGAACTGCGCGGGACTGGCCACGACGCGGTACTGCCGCTTAAGACGGCTATAGGACGGCTAATTCGTGATATTGGTGCTGCCGCTACAACTGCTGTAGGTGCGCCAGCGCACGCGGCGAGCGGCTTCAATGCTGGCGCGAATGCTGCGGCCGGCGAACGATTGGCCGCAACAGGCTCTAACAGTTAATCACAAATCGTGGGGCGCTGCCATGTGGTTTGCCCGCGCCCCGTTCGGGGCACAGCAGCTAGAATGAGCCGCGCCCACTGGCACCTGCCCCCCTTACATGGAAGCTTTCTTCGACTGGCTGTTCGAAACCATTGCCCTGCCCAAGGTGGGCCTGCCCGCGATCTTTGTGGTCAGCCTGATCTCGGCCACGCTGCTGCCGCTGGGCTCGGAGCCGGCGGTGTTCGGCTACGTCAAGCTCAACCCGCAGATGTTCTGGCCGGCGATCGTGGTGGCCACTGCCGGCAACACCGTGGGCGGCGCCATCGACTGGTGGCTGGGCTATGCCGCCAAGCTGGCGCTGGTGCGCTACCACAAGCGGCGCCGGGCGCGCGAGCACGACCGTGAGCACCTGGAGCACCGCGAGCACGCGCGCAAACCGCCCAAGCCCAAGCTCGACGCGCGCTACTTCCGGTGGATGCGCCGGCTTGGGCCGCCTACGCTGCTGTTCTCGTGGTTGCCCGGCATTGGTGATCCTTTGTGCACTTTAGCCGGCTGGCTGCGCCTGTCCTTCTGGCCCAGCCTGGCCTGGATGGCGGTCGGCAAGTTCATCCGCTACCTGTTCATGACCGCCAGCCTGCTTTGGATCCCGGACAGTTTTTGGCAGAACATTGCGCAAACGTTCAAGGCCTGGTTCTGATCCGGTGCGCTGCAGGCACCACCATGGGGCGCAATTGCCAGGCCAGAAAGCCGCCTAATCCCTTGTTCCGACAAGGATTCCTCTATGTTGCGGTGCGGCGAAAGCAGGGGTTGAAGTACAATCGCCCTTTAATGAACGATTCGCGCACAGTCCCCGTGCGCAGCAGGAAGCGGTCCCCCAATGAACGCCCCACTCGTGCTCGACGCCAAGCTCGCCGCGCAGGACGCCCCGCCGCGCCTGCGTGAAATCCCCTATAACTACACGTCCTTCTCGGACCGCGAGATTGTCATCCGCCTGCTGGGCGAGGAAGCCTGGCGCATCCTGGACGAGCTGCGCAGCGAGCGCCGCACCGGACGCTCGGCCCGCATGCTGTACGAGGTGCTGGGCGATATCTGGGTGGTTCGCCGCAATCCTTACCTGCAGGACGACCTGCTGGAAAATCCCAAGCGCCGCCAGATGCTGGTCAGCGCGCTGCACCACCGCCTGAACGAGATCGAGAAGCGCCGCGCCGCCGACCGTGCCGAGCACGCCGAGCCCGCCGCCGAGGACCGCTCGCACCGCGTGGAGCAGCTGGTCGCCTTCGCCAAGCAGGCGATCGAGGATTTCAAGAACGAATTCGCCGCCGCCTACGACCTGCGCAAGCGCGCGCAGCGCGTGCTGGGCCGCGTCACGCAGAAGGACAACATCAAGTTCGACGGCCTGTCGCGCGTGTCGCACGTGACCGACGCCACCGACTGGCGCGTGGAATATCCGTTCGTGGTGCTGACCCCGGATACCGAGGAAGAGATCGCCGGCCTGGTCAAGGGCTGCTTCGAACTCGGCCTGACCATCATCCCGCGCGGAGGCGGCACCGGCTATACCGGCGGCGCCGTGCCGCTGACGCCGATGAGCGCGGTGATCAATACCGAGAAGCTGGAACAGCTCGGCCCGGTCGAGCAGACCGACCTGCCCGGTGTGTCGCATCAGGTTGCGACCATCTTCTCCGGCGCCGGCGTGGTGACGCGCCGCGTGGCCGATGCCGCCGACAAGGCCGGCCTGGTGTTCGCGGTCGACCCGACTTCGATCGATGCCTCGTGCATCGGCGGCAACGTGGCCATGAACGCCGGCGGCAAGAAGGCCGTGCTGTGGGGCACCGCGCTGGACAACCTGGCCTGGTGGCGCATGGTGGACCCGGAGGGCAACTGGCTGGAAATCACCCGGCTGGACCACAACCTGGGCAAGATCCACGACGTGCCGGTGGCCACCTTCGAACTGAAGTGGTCGGACGGCAACCGTGCGCCGGGCGAGAAGGTGCTGCGTACCGAGACGCTGGCGATCGAAGGCCGCAAGTTCCGCAAGGAAGGCCTGGGCAAGGACGTCACCGACAAGTTCCTGGCGGGCCTGCCCGGCGTGCAGAAGGAAGGCTGCGACGGCATCATCACCAGCGCGCGCTGGATCCTGCACCGCATGCCGAAGTTCATCCGCACGGTGTGCCTGGAGTTCTTCGGCCAGGCGCGCGACGCCATCCCCAGCATCGTCGAGATCAAGGACTTCCTCGACGCCGAGACCAAGAAGCCCGGCGGCGCCATCCTGGCCGGCCTGGAGCACCTGGACGAGCGCTACCTGCGCGCGGTCGGCTACGCCACCAAGAGCAAGCGCAACGCCTTCCCGAAGATGGTGCTGATCGGCGATATCGTCGGCGACGATGAAGACGCCGTGGCGCGCGCCACCTCGGAAGTGATCCGCATGGCCAACGGCAAGAGCGGCGAAGGCTTTATCGCCGTCAGCCCGGAGGCGCGCAAGAAGTTCTGGCTCGACCGTTCGCGTACCGCCGCCATCGCCAAGCACACCAACGCCTTCAAGATCAATGAAGACGTGGTGATCCCGCTGAACCGGATGGGCGAGTACACCGACGGCATCGAGCGCATCAATATCGAGCTGTCGATCAAGAGCAAGCTCAAGCTGGTCGACACGCTCGAAGCATTCTTTGCGCGCGGCAACCTGCCGCTGGGCCGCAGCGACGACGCCAACGAGATCCCCAGCGCCGAGCTGCTGGAAGACCGCGTGCAGCACGCGCTGACGCTGCTGCGCGAGGTCCGCGCGCGCTGGCGCTACCTGCAGGACCACCTGGACCTGCCGCTGGTGCAGGCCAAGGCCTCGCTGATCGGGCATGGGCTGGGGCTGCTCGGGCAGGAGTTCGAGGCGCGGCTGCAGCAGCAGCCGGACGCCAACGTGTTCCACCTGCTGCAGGACCGCACCATCCGCGTGTCGTGGAAGAACGAGATCCGCGCCGAGCTGCGCAAGATCTTCAACGGCGGCGAGTTCAAGCCGATCCTGGACGAAGCCCAGAAGATCCACAAGCAGGTGCTGCGCGGCCGCGTCTTCGTGGCGCTGCACATGCACGCCGGCGACGGCAACGTGCACACCAATATCCCGGTCAACTCCGACGACTACGACATGCTGCAGGACGCGCACCGCGCGGTGGCCCGCATCATGGACCTGGCGCGTTCGCTGGACGGCGTGATCTCGGGCGAGCACGGCATCGGCATCACCAAGCTGGAATTCCTGACCGAGGAAGAGATCGGCGACTTCCGCGCCTACAAGCTGAAGGTCGATCCGCAAGGGCGCTTCAACAAGGGCAAGCTGCTGCCCGGCGCCGACCTGCGCAATGCCTACACGCCGTCGTTCGGCCTGATGGGGCATGAGTCGATCATCATGCAGCAGAGCGATATCGGCGCCATTGCCGAGAGCGTCAAGGACTGCCTGCGCTGCGGCAAGTGCAAGCCGGTGTGCGCCACGCACGTGCCGCGCGCCAACCTGCTGTACAGCCCGCGCAACAAGATCCTGGCGACCTCGCTGCTGGTCGAGGCCTTCCTGTACGAAGAGCAGACCCGCCGCGGCATCTCGGTCAAGCACTGGGACGAGTTCTCCGACGTGGCCGACCACTGCACGGTCTGCCACAAGTGCGTGACGCCGTGCCCGGTCAAGATCGACTTTGGCGATGTGTCGATGAACATGCGCAACCTGCTGCGCAAGATGGGGCAGAAGAAGTTCAACCCCGGCACCGCGGCGTCGATGTTCTTCCTCAACGCCACCAACCCCGAGACCATCAACCTGACCCGCAAGGTCATGATCGACTGGGGCTACAAGGCGCAGCGCCTCGGCAACGACGTGCTGAAGAAGTTCGCCAAGAAGCAGACCGCGCATCCGCCCGCGACCGTGGGCAAGGCGCCGGTGCGCGAGCAGGTGATCCACTTCATCAACAAGAAGATGCCGGGCAACCTGCCCAAGAAGACCGCGCGCGCGCTGCTCGACATCGAAGACAACGAGATCGTGCCGATCATCCGCGACCCGAAGGCGACCACGCCGGAAACGGAAGCGGTGTTCTACTTCCCGGGCTGCGGCTCGGAGCGGCTGTTCTCGCAGGTGGGCCTGGCCACGCAGGCGATGCTGTGGCACGTCGGCGTGCAGACCGTGCTGCCGCCGGGCTACCTGTGCTGCGGCTATCCGCAGCGCGGCAACGGCCAGTATGACAAGGCCGAGAAGATCGTCACCGACAACCGCGTGCTGTTCCACCGCGTGGCCAACACCCTGAACTACCTCGACATCAAGACCGTGGTGGTGAGCTGCGGCACCTGCTACGACCAGCTTGCCGGGTATGAATTCGACAAGATATTCCCGGGCTGCCGCATCATCGACATCCACGAATACCTGCTCGAGAAGGGCGTGAAGCTGGAAGGCGTGACCGGTACCCGCTACATGTACCACGATCCCTGCCACACCCCGATCAAGACCATGGACCCGACCAAGCTGGTCAATGACCTGATGGGCGGCAACACCGGCCTGGGCAAGATCGAGAAGAACGAGCGCTGCTGCGGTGAATCGGGCACGCTGGCGGTAACGCGTCCGGATATCTCGACGCAGGTCCGCTTCCGCAAGGAAGAGGAAATGACCAAGGGCGCCGACAAGCTGCGCGCCGACGGCTTCACCGGCGACGTCAAGATCCTGACCAGCTGCCCGTCGTGCCTGCAGGGGCTGTCGCGCTACAAGGAAGATGCCACGGTGCAGGCTGACTACATCGTGATCGAGATGGCGAAGCATCTGCTCGGGGAGAACTGGATGCCTGAGTACGTCGCGAAGGCGAACGCCGGCGGTATCGAGCGGGTGCTGGTCTGAGTCTCGACGATGGCGCGCGTATCCAACTGCCCCTTGTGCGAGACCGACGGCGGCGAACTGGTCTGGATGGGCGACCGCGCCCGGCTGATCCTGGTCGAGCATGACCGTTTCCCGGGCTTCTGCCGCATCGTCTGGAACGATCACGTGGCCGAGCTGAGCGACCTGGACGATGCCGACCAGGCCTGGCTGATGCGGCTGGTCGCACGTGTCGAACGGGTGGTGCGCGAGGTCATGGCGCCGGACAAGGTCAACCTGGCGGCCTTTGGCAATATGGTGCCGCACCTGCACTGGCACATCATCCCGCGCTACCGCTGGGACACTCATTTCCCCGAGGCAATCTGGGCCGCGCCGCAGCGCGCGGCGGATGCCGTGCGCGTGCAGGAGCTGGCCAGCCGGCTGCCGGCGCTGCGTACGGCGCTTTCGCTGCTCGAAGCCGGCGACGCCTGAGGGGCGCGCGGAACCCACGCCTGGCCGTGACCGTCTGAATGCTGTTGCCGCCGTGGCCTGCCGCCACGGTATCCAGAACAACAAGCCCGGCCGGCATCCGCTGACGGGCCAAGCACTGCCGCTATGTCCTCCACTCCGACCTCAGTCACCGTACCGGGCCCTGCCGTCCCTGCCCGGGCCCTAAAGATCCAGAGCCGGCTGCGCATGGCCGCCACCTGGGCGCTGATCAAGCCTTACTGGAAATCCGAAGACCGCGTCGCCGGGCTTGGCCTGCTGGCGCTGGTGGTGGTGCTCAACCTTGGCATCGTCTATATCAACGTGCTGCTCAACGAGTGGAACCGCGTGTTCTACAACGCCCTGGAGCAGCGCGACTACGCCTCGTTCAAGGTGCTGCTGCTGCGCTTCTCGTGGATCGCGGCGTTCTTCATCGTGGCGGCGATCTCGCGCCAGTACTACACCATGATGCTGCAGATGCGCTGGCGTACCTGGATGACCGGCCGCTTCATGGGCCACTGGCTCGGGCACCAGGCCTATTACCGCATCGAGCAGACCCACACCACCGATAACCCTGACCAGCGTATCGCCGACGATTTGCGCCAGTTCACCGACGGCGCGCTGTCGTTGTCGCTCGGGCTGCTCAACTCGGTGGTGACGCTGCTGTCCTTCGTCGGCATCCTGTGGACGGTATCGGGGCCGATCAGCTTTGCGCTGGGCGGCACCGAGTGGACCATCCCCGGCTATATGGTGTGGTTCGCGGCGGGCTATGCGGTGATCGGCTCGCTGGTGGCGCACGTGGTTGGCCGCCCGCTGATCGGGCTGAACTTCCAGCAAGAGCAGTACGAGGCGGATTTCCGTTTCACGCTGGTGCGCCTGCGCGAGAACAGCGAGCCGGTGGCGCTGTACCGCGGCGAGCCCACCGAGCAGGCCGGCCTGCGCGCGCGCTTCGACCGCATCCGCGCCAACTGGAACCAGCTGATGCGCTATACGCGGCGGCTGACCTTTGTCAGCTCCGGCTATGCGCAGTTCGCCATCATCTTCCCGATCCTGGTGGCGGCGCCGCGCTACTTCGCCGGCAAGATGACGCTCGGCGGCCTGATGCAGACCAGCTCCGCCTTCGGCCAGGTACAGGGCGCGCTGTCGTGGTTTGTCGACAGCTACGCCACGCTGGTGGGCTGGAAGGCGGCCGCCAACCGCCTGATCGATTTCCAGGAAGCGATCCGCGTGGCCGAGCGCCAGGACCTGGCGCCGGGCGGCGTGCGCGATATCGAGGTGGAACATACCGGCAAGCCGCAGAATGGCATCACCATCGACGGCCTGGCGCTGGCACTGCCGGTACGCGCCGCGCGCAGCGCGGCCGTGGGCCAGCGGCCGCTGGTGGCGCCGTTCTCGCTGTCGGTCGCGCCGGGCGAGCGCTGGCTGGTCAGCGGCCCGTCCGGCTGCGGCAAGAGCGTGCTGTTCCGCGCGCTGGCGGGGATCTGGCCGTACGGCAGCGGCACCGTGACCATGCCCGACGGCGCGCGCATGCTGTTCCTGCCGCAGCGCAGCTACCTGCCGATCGGCACGCTGGCCGATGCGCTGGCTTACCCGGACGCCGGCACCGTGCATAGCGCGGAAGCGCTGCAGGCGGCGCTGCGCCAGGCGCGGCTGGCGGCGCTGGCGGACCAGCTCGACGTGTTCGACAACTGGGCGCTGCGGCTTTCGCCGGGCGAGCAGCAGCGTCTGGCCTTTGCGCGCGCGCTGCTGCAGAAGCCGGACTACCTGTTCCTGGACGAAGCCACCAGCGCGCTGGACGAGGAAACCGAAGGCGCCATGTACCGGCTGATGGTGGAGTCGCTGCCGCAGGCGGCCATCATCAGCATTGCCCACCGCAGCACCGTGGCGGCCTATCATCAACGGCGCCTGCGTTACGTGCCGCAGGACGGGGAAGCGGCCCGGGCTGCGCAAGCCGGCGAGCCTGGGGTAAGCTATCGGGTCGTATGCGATGCGTGATGCCGTGCCGTACCGGCAGCATCGCGCGGCAATCACCCCCTCAGGAGCGACCCTAACCGGGCCGCGATCATCATGGCAGGCCTGGAAAAAGACACCCCTCATCCCACCGCGCTGACCGTCCATACGCAATCCCGCGTGCTGGAGATCGGCTTCGACAACGGCCGCAGCTTCCGGCTGCCGTTCGAGCTGCTGCGCGTGTATTCGCCGTCCGCTGAAGTCCAGGGCCACGGCCCGGGGCAGGAAGTGCTGCAGACCGGCAAGCGCGAGGTGGGCGTCAACGCGGTCGAGCCGGTCGGCAACTACGCGATCCTGATCCGCTTTACCGACGGCCACGATACCGGCATCTATTCCTGGGACCTGCTGTACCGCCTCGGCGACAACCAGGATGCGCTCTGGCAGGACTACCTGCAGCGCCTGGAAGCCGCCGGCGCCGACCGCGACAGCCCGATGCCCGCCGCCGGCGCTGCCGGCGGCCACGGCTGCGGCCATCACTGAGCCGCGCCGAACCGATTACCCTGGAGTCTGAAAGATGAGTGAAACCCACTTCGGGTTTGAAAAGGTCGACGAAGCGGAAAAGGCCGACAAGGTTGCCGGCGTGTTCCATTCGGTGGCGAGCAAGTACGACGTGATGAACGACCTGATGTCGGGCGGCATGCACCGGCTCTGGAAGATGTTCACCATCGCCCAGGCCGGTGTGCGCCCCGGCCACAAGGTGCTGGACATCGCCGGCGGCACCGGCGACCTGGCCAAGGCGTTCGCGAAGCAGGCCGGTCCGACCGGAGAGGTCTGGCTGACCGACATCAACGAGTCGATGCTGCGCGTGGGCCGCGACCGGCTGCTGAACAAGGGTATCGTCACCCCGGTGTGCCTGTGCGACGCCGAGCGCATCCCGTTCCCGGACAACCATTTCGACCTGGTGACCGTGGCCTTCGGCCTGCGCAACATGACGCACAAGGATGCCGCGCTGGCCGAGATGCGCCGCGTGGTCAAGCCGGGCGGCAAGGTCATGGTGCTGGAGTTCTCCAAGGTATGGAAACCCCTGGAGAAGGCCTACGACGTCTATTCTTTCAAGGTGCTGCCGTGGCTGGGTGAGCGGGTGGCAGGGGATGCCCCCAGCTATCGCTATCTCGCGGAATCGATCAGAATGCATCCAGACCAGGCTTCACTTGTACGCTTGATGGAACATGCCGGCCTGGAAAATGTCGAATACTTCAATCTGACGGCCGGAGTGGTGGCGCTCCACGTCGGGCGCAAGTATTAAGAAAACTTGAAATCGCCATGCCTCGCCCGCATATAGGGTGAAACTGACAGGGGATAGCAGAATATGTCGTCATTTCGTGGAAAATTCCTGGTTGGGTCGCTGATTACCGCGATTGCCTTGGGAGTGATGTTCGACGCCAATGCCAAGCGCATGGGCGGTTCGCGCAGCATCGGCAAGCAATCCGAGTCGGTCACGCAGCGCCAGCAGGCGCCGCAGCCCACTTCGCCGACCCAGCAGGCGCAGCAGCCCGCACAACAGGCGGCTCCGGCAACGGCCGGTGCAGCCGGCGCGGCCGCGGCCGCGGCGCCCAAGCGCAACTGGGGCGGCATCCTGGGCGGCATCGCCGCCGGCCTGGGTATCGGCTGGCTGCTGTCGCACTTCGGCCTGGGCGGCGCGGCGCTGAGCTTCCTGTCCAACCTGATCCTGATCGCGCTGGTGGCGTTCGCCGCGATCTGGCTGATCCGCAAGTTCCGTGGCGGCAGCAAGCGCACCCAGCAGCCGGCCTACGCCGGCGCCGGCAACGCGCCGAACCTGGGCCGCAACGCCGAGCCCATGTTCCGCGGCGAGCCGACGCCTGTGTCGTCGGGTAGCCCGGCAGGCCCGGCCGCCAATACGGTACTGCCGGCAGCATCGGCAGCCCCGGTCGCGGCCGATGCGGTGGCCCAGCAGCCGTGGGGCGTGCCGGCCGACTTCGATACCGAAGCCTTCCTGCGCAACGCCAAGGTCCACTTCGTGCGCCTGCAGGCCGCGTGGGATGCCGGCAACCTGGACGACATCCGCGAGTTCACCACGCCGGAGATGTTCGCCGAGATCAAGATGGACCTGGCCGACCGCGGCGCCGAGGTCAACAAGACCGACGTGGTCACGCTCGAAGCCCAGCTGCTCGGCATCGAGTCGGCCGCGGCCCAGCATATCGCCAGCGTGCGCTTCTCGGGCATGATCCGCGAGAAGTCCGGCGAGGCGGCCCAGCCGTTCGGCGAGGTCTGGAACCTGGCCAAGCCTGCCAGCGGCACCGGCGGCTGGCTGCTGGCCGGCATCCAGCAAGAGTCCTGATGCCGCACCCCGCGGCGGTGATGCGCCGGGGGGAGTAGCTTAGAATGGAGGCCCACGCGAAAGCGTGGGCCTTTTTTGTTTGGGACGCCCGACCTGCGGCGTCGCTGCCTGCCCGCCAACCGCGCTGTCATGAATACTCTGCCTTCCGCCCTGGCCATGCCCGCCATCTCGGCGCTGAACCACCTGCTTGAGCAGGAGCCGTGGGCCCGCAACCAGCTCACGCCGTTTGCCGGGCGCGTGATCCGCTTCGATGCGGCCGCCTTCGTGCTGTCGCTGAAGGTGACGGAGCACGGCTGCACCGAACCGGCGCCCGAGGCCGAGGCGCCCGCGGTGACGCTGCGCGTGCCGGTGCAGCAGTGGCCGCTGGTGGCCGCCGACGTGGCCGAAGGCGGCCAGGCCGCCGCCATGCGCCATGTCCGCATCGAGGGCGACGCCGAGCTGGCCAACACCGTCTCGACGCTGGCGCGCAACCTGCGCTGGGACGCCGCCGAAGACCTGTCGCGCGCGCTGCGCGGCATCCTGGGCGGGCCCGTCAGCGACAGCGTGGCGCAGCGCGTGGTCGACGGCGCGCGCCAGGTGCATGAGCAGGCCACGCGCGTGGGCCGCGCCCTGGTCGACAACGTCACCGACTACCTGCTGGACGAGCATCCGACCCTGGTGCGCCACGCCGCGCTCGATGCCTTCGGCACCGATGTGGGCCGGCTGCGCGACAGCCTGGCCCGGCTCGAGAAACGGCTGGAGCGGCTGGAGCGGCTGGAGCGCGCCGGCCCGCGGCCGGCTTCCGGACAGTCGGGCCAGTCGGGCCAGTCCGGCAAGCTGCCGTCGCCGCACCGCTGAGCCGGCCGCGCCCCGATCCCATCCACCAACAACATGACTGCCTGCCCGGCCCTGTGAAGACTCCCGAATGACCCGCCTCCTGCGCCTTGGCAAGATTCTCTTCGTCATCCTCTATTACGGCCTGGACGAGCTGGTGCTCTCGGGCTTCAGCAGCCGCAGGATCCGCTTCCTGGTGCGCGTCATCACCATCGGGCGCAAGCTCGAGATGCCGCGCGGCGAGCGCCTGCGGCTGGCGCTGACGCGGCTGGGCCCGATCTTCGTCAAGTTCGGCCAGGTGCTGTCGACCCGGCGCGACCTGATGCCGGCGGACATTGCCGACGAACTGGCCAAGCTGCAGGACCAGGTGCCGCCGTTCGATTCGGTGGTGGCGGTGAAGATCATCGAGCGCGCGCTGGGGCGGCCGCTGGACCAGCTGTTCGAGACCTTCGAGCACCAGCCGGTGGCCAGCGCCTCGATTGCGCAGGTGCACTTCGCCACGCTCAAGGGTGGCCCCTGCCACGGCCGCGAGGTCGCGGTGAAGGTGCTGCGCCCGGGCATGCTGCCGGTGATCGACAGCGACCTGGCGCTGATGCGCGACATGGCGACCTGGATGGAACGCTTCTGGGCCGACGGCAAGCGCCTGAAGCCGCGCGAGGTGGTGGCCGAGTTCGACAAATACCTGCACGACGAGCTCGACCTGATGATCGAGGCGGCCAACGCCAGCCAGCTGCGCCGCAATTTTTCCGACTCCAGCCTGCTGCTGGTGCCCGAGGTGTTCTGGGACTGGTGCAGCAGCACCGTGTTCGTGATGGAGCGCATGCACGGCATCCCGATCTCGCGCACCGAGTCGCTCAAGGCCGCCGGCGTGGACATGCACCTGCTGGCGGAAGAGGGCGTCGAGATCTTCTTCACCCAGGTGTTCCGCGATGGTTTCTTCCATGCCGACATGCATCCGGGCAATATCCTGGTGTCGGTGCAGCCCGAGACCTTCGGCCGCTATATCGCGCTGGACTTCGGCATCGTCGGCGCGCTGTCCGAGTTCGACAAGAACTACCTGGTGCAGAACTTCATCGCCTTCTTCCGGCGCGACTACCACCGCGTGGCGCTGCTGCACGTGGAGTCCGGCTGGGTGCCGCCCGACACCCGCATCGAAGAGCTGGAAAGCGCCGTGCGCGCCTGCTGCGAGCCGTACTTCGACAAGCCGCTCAAGGAGATCTCGCTGGGCATGGTGCTGATGCGCCTGTTCCAGACCTCGCGCCGCTTCAATGTCGAGATCCAGCCGCAGCTGGTGCTGCTGCAGAAGACGCTGCTCAATATCGAAGGCCTGGGCCGCCAGCTCGACCCCGACCTGGACCTGTGGAAGACCGCCAAGCCTTTCCTGGAACGCTGGATGCACGAGCAGGTGGGCTGGAAGGGCGCCTGGGAGCGGGTCAAGGTGGAGGCGCCGCTGTGGGCCAAGATGCTGCCCGACTTCCCGCGCCTGGCGCACCAGTTCCTGGAGCGGCGCGCGCTGACCAGCAACGGCGAGCAGGACAAGCTGCTGGCGATGCTGGTGGTGGAGCAGCGCCGCACCAACCGGCTGCTCGGCACCGGGCTGCTGTTGCTGGGCGGCTTTGTCGCCGGCATCGTGCTGACGCATGTGCTGGGCTGGGCGGGCTACTGGTAGCGCACCCCTGGCTGATCCATATTAGAGATGACCATGAGCGACCCTGCCAAGCCCGCGCCGACCTTCGCCACCCGCAACGCCGCCGACCCGGCGTTCTGGGACGAGCGTTTCGAACAGGGCTTCACGCCCTGGGACCAGGGCGGCGTGCCCGAGGAATTCCGGCAGTTCATTGAAGGCCGCGCGCCATGTCCGACCCTGGTGCCAGGCTGTGGCAACGGCTGGGAGGCCGCGTGGCTGTTCGAGCGTGGCTGGCCGGTGACGGCAATCGACTTCTCGCCGCAGGCGGTGGCGTCGGCGCGGCGGACGCTGGGGCCGGCGGGGGTAGTGGTGCAGCAGGGCGATTTCTTTGCCTTCACGCCGCAGCCGGCGTGCGAGCTGATCTACGAACGGGCCTTCCTGTGCGCGCTGCCGCCGGCGATGCGGGCCGACTATGCCGCCCGGGTCGCGCAACTGCTGCCGCCGGGCGGCCTGCTGGCCGGCTACTTCTACCTCGGCGAAAACCGCGGCGGGCCGCCGTTCGCGATGCCGGCCGAGGCGCTGGACGCGCTGCTGGCACCGGCCTTCGAGCGACTGGAGGACCGGCCCTCGGCCGCGCCGCTGCCGGTGTTCCAGGGGCAGGAGCGCTGGCAGGTCTGGCGCCGCCGGTCCGGCTGAGGCAGCCGCCGGCCAGCCCTTGTGGCGCAGGCGATGCTCCGCGTGGCGCTTTTGCGCCAGCAGGGAATTTTTTTCGCCCACGCTGGTCTGCGTCGCTATAATCCGCGTTTTGATTCGGCTACGACCGCAGCCCCGGCCGCGTTTTCCGCCCAGCGCGAGAACTCCAGGCAGCTCGATATGCGGCCCCGACCGATGAATTGGACTCCGGGCAGATGCGCGCAAGCAACGTGCACTCATGCGCCGCCCGGCATTCGGTTTTTCGCCACAAGGGCACTTCTGCATAGGGCAGCGGCATGCTGATCTGGTTCGTCATCATCTACTGGGTAATCTCGGTCGGCATCGGCCTGTGGGCGGCGCTGCGCGTACGCAACACCACCGATTTCGCCGTCGCCGGGCGCAGCCTGCCGTTCCATATCGTCACCGCCACCGTCTTTGCCACCTGGTTCGGCTCAGAGACGGTGCTGGGCATCCCCGCCGTATTTCTCAAGGAAGGCCTGTCGGGCGTGGTCTCCGACCCCTTCGGCTCGTCGCTGTGCCTGATCCTGGTGGGCCTGTTCTTCGCCCGGCCGCTGTACCGGATGAACCTGCTGACCATCGGCGACTACTACCACAACCGCTATGGCCGGCTGGCCGAGGTGCTGACCACGCTGTGCATCGTGGTGTCCTACCTGGGCTGGGTGGCGGCGCAGATCAAGGCGCTCGGGCTGGTGTTCTTTACCGTCTCGGACGGCGCGCTGTCGCAGGAGGCCGGCATGATGATCGGCGCGGCCAGCGTGCTGGTCTATACGCTGTTCGGCGGCATGTGGTCGGTGGCCATCACCGACTTCATCCAGATGATCATCATCGTGATCGGCATGCTCTATATCGGCTACGAGGTCAGCGGCCAGGCCGGCGGCGTCACGGCGGTGGTGTCGCACGCGGCCGCGGCCGGCAAGTTCGAGTTCCTGCCATCGCTGGATTTCATACAGATCATCGGCTTTGCGGCGGCGCTGTTCACCATGATGCTGGGCTCGATCCCGCAGCAGGACGTGTTCCAGCGCGTGACCTCGTCGCGCACCGAGCAGATCGCCGGGCGCGCCTCGGTGCTGGGCGGCGTGCTGTACTTCTGCTTCGCCTTCATCCCGATGTTCCTGGCGTATTCGGCCACAATGATCGACCCCGGCATGGTGGCCAAGTACATCGACACCGATTCGCAGCTGATCCTGCCGAAGCTGATCCTGCAGCACGCACCGATGTTCGCCCAGGTGATGTTCTTCGGCGCGCTGCTGTCGGCGATCAAGAGTTGCGCGTCGGCCACGCTGCTGGCGCCGTCGGTGACCTTTGCCGAGAACATCCTGCGCCCGTACTTCCGCCACCTCGACGACCGGCAGTTCCTGCGCGTGATGCAGACCGTGGTGCTGGTATTCACCGCGCTGGTGACGCTGTTCGCGCTCAACTCGCACCTGTCGATCTTCCATATGGTCGAAAATGCCTATAAGGTCACCCTGGTTTCGTCGTTCGTGCCATTGGCCTTCGGCATGTTCTGGAAGCACGCCACCCGCCAGGGCGGGCTGGCGGCGATCCTGCTGGGCCTGTCTTCGTGGCTGACCTGCGAGGTGGCCTTTGCCGATGCCGTGGTGCCGCCGCAAATGGTGGGCCTGCTGTTCTCGATCAGCGGCATGGTGATCGGTTCACTGCTGCCGCAGTGGATTGCAGATCACGCGCCGGTCAAGGAAGTGCATATCGCCTGACGGCCCGGGGTCTGCCACCCCCTCATTTCCGGCGATCAGGCGGCCCCGGAACGGTTTATAATTCAAGGCTTTGCATCGTCGCACGGGAATTTCCCGCGG
This sequence comes from Cupriavidus sp. FW305-46, assembly GCF_058787075.1. Classification (NCBI taxonomy): domain Bacteria; kingdom Pseudomonadati; phylum Pseudomonadota; class Betaproteobacteria; order Burkholderiales; family Burkholderiaceae; genus Cupriavidus; species Cupriavidus sp. FW305-46. Next base: position 59,913 of record NZ_JBYSZI010000022.1, on the reverse strand, counting down.
CCGCCATGGCCCGCGCCGATGTCCGCCTTTGTACCAATTCCGAAGTTTTCTCGCGAAATAACACCATGCCGATCTATGCCTACCGTTGCGACGCCTGCGGCCACGGGCGCGATGTGCTGCAGAAAATGAGCGATGCCCCGCTGACGGACTGCCCGTCGTGCGGCACCGCCGGCGCGTTCAAGAAACAGCTGACCGCTGCTGGTTTCCAGCTCAAGGGCTCGGGCTGGTACGTGACCGACTTCCGCGGCGGCAGCGCCGGCGCGCCGGCAGCGACCGGCGCCGCGGGTGGCGCCACTGCAGCGGCGGCCAGCACCCCGGCGGCGGCTGAATCGCCGGCCAGTCCTGCCACGTCCGCTTCGGCCACGCCCGCGGCAGCTGGCGGCTGCGGCAGCGCCTGCGCCTGCCATTGAGCCGGACCCGCCCCGTGGTTGCCAAGAAGACTTCCGCCCTGAAAACCTGGTTCCTGACCGGGCTGCTGGTGCTGGTGCCGCTGGGCATCACGCTGTGGGTGCTCAGCCTGATCATCGGCACGATGGACCAGAGCCTGGCGCTGCTGCCCGAGGCCTGGCGCCCGGACCGGCTGATGTTCGGCAAGCGCGTGACCGGCCTGGGCGCCATCCTCACGCTGCTGGTGATCCTGCTGGTCGGCCTGCTGGCGCATAACTTCATCGGCCAGCGCCTGGTGCGCTGGTGGGAAGCGCTGCTGGGCCATATCCCGGTGGTGGGCCCGATCTACACCAGCGTCAAGCAGGTCTCGGACACGCTGCTGTCGTCCTCGGGCAATGCCTTCCGCAAGGCGCTGCTGGTGCAGTACCCGCGCGAGGGCTCGTGGACTATCGCCTTCCTGACCGGGCGCCCCGGCGGCGACGTGCAGAACCACCTGCAGGGCGAATACGTCAGCGTCTACGTGCCGACCACGCCGAATCCGACCTCGGGCTTCTTCCTGATGATGCCCAAGGCCGACACCATCGAACTCGACATGACCGTCGACGCCGCGCTCAAGTACATCGTCTCGATGGGCGTGGTGGCACCGGCGGAATTGCCGCGCAAGAACGGCAGCATGTCCCGGCCGGCAGCCCCGGCCAGTCCGGCCAATCCGGCCGGCAGGGCCAGCAGCGAGGAAACGGTCGAGACGACCGATCCTTAAGCATCCAATCTGATCACGGGCCGCCCGATGTGCTTCGGGCGGCCGCGTTTTACCGGGAATCTCCTTATGTCCTCCATGCGTACTCACTACTGCGGTCTGGTGACCGAACAATTCTCGGGCCAGGAAGTGGCCCTGACCGGCTGGGTCCAGCGCCGCCGCGACCATGGCGGCGTGATCTTCATCGACCTGCGCGACCGCGAAGGCCTGGTGCAGGTGGTGTGCGACCCGGACCGCCCCGAGATGTTCAAGGCTGCCGAAGAGATCCGCAATGAGTTCTGCATCCGCGTCACCGGTAAGGTCCGTCCGCGCCCGGCCGGCACCGAGAACGCCAACCTGACCTCGGGCAAGATCGAGGTGCTGTGCCATGAGCTGACCGTGCTGAACCCGTCGGTCACGCCCCCGTTCCAGCTCGACGACGACAACCTGTCGGAAACCACGCGCCTGACGCACCGCGTGCTGGACCTGCGCCGCCCGCAGATGCAGTACAACCTGCGCCTGCGCTACAAGGTGGCGATGGAAGTGCGCAAGTTCCTCGATGCGCAGGGCTTTATCGACATCGAGACCCCGATGCTGGGCAAGAGCACGCCCGAAGGCGCGCGCGACTACCTGGTGCCGTCGCGGGTCAACCCGGGCCACTTCTTCGCGCTGCCGCAGTCGCCGCAGATCTTCAAGCAGATGCTGATGGTCTCCGGCTTTGACCGCTACTACCAGATCACCAAGTGCTTCCGCGACGAAGACCTGCGCGCCGACCGCCAGCCGGAGTTCACGCAGATCGACTGCGAGACCTCGTTCCTGACCGAGCAGGAGATCCGCGACCTGTTCGAGGACATGATGCGCACGGTGTTCAAGAACGCCATCGACGTCGACCTGGACGCCAGGTTCCCGGTGATGGAGTTCCGCGAGGCCATGGCCCGCTTCGGCTCGGACAAGCCTGACCTGCGCGTCAAGCTGGAATTCACCGAGCTGACCGAGGTGATGAAGGATGTCGACTTCAAGGTGTTCTCAAGCCCCGCCAACAGCGACAACGGCCGCGTGGTCGGCCTGCGCGTGCCGGGCGGCGGTGCGATCTCGCGCGGCGAGATCGACGCCTACACCCAGTTCGTCGGCATCTACGGCGCCAAGGGCCTGGCCTGGATCAAGGTCAACGAAGTGGCCAAGGGCCGCGACGGTCTGCAATCGCCGATCGTCAAGAACCTGCACGACGCCGCCATTGCCGAGATCCTCAAGCGCACCGGCGCCCAGGACGGCGACATCATCTTCTTCGGCGCCGACAAGGCCAAGGTGGTCAACGACTCGATCGGCGCGCTGCGCCTGAAGATCGGCCACTCTGACTTCGGCAAGGCCAACGGCCTGTTCGAAGACACCTGGAAGCCGCTGTGGGTGGTCGACTTCCCGATGTTCGAGTACGACGAGGAAGACGCGCGCTGGGTGGCCATGCACCACCCGTTCACCAGCCCCAAGGACGAGCACCTGGAATACCTGGAGACCGACCCGGGCAAGTGCCTGGCCAAGGCCTACGACATGGTGCTGAACGGCTGGGAAATGGGCGGCGGCTCGGTGCGGATCTTCCGTTCGGACATCCAGAGCAAGGTGTTCCGCGCGCTCAACATCAATGACGACGAAGCCCGCGCCAAGTTCGGCTACCTGCTGGACGCGCTGCAGTACGGCGCGCCTCCGCACGGCGGCCTGGCCTTCGGCCTGGACCGCATCGTCACGATGATGGCCGGCGCCGACTCGATCCGCGACGTGATCGCCTTCCCGAAGACCCAGCGCGCCCAGGACCTGCTGACCCAGGCTCCGAGCTCGGTCGACGAGAAGCAACTGCGCGAACTGCACATCCGCCTGCGCGCCACGGAGCCCAAGCCGACGGCCTGAGTTGCCCGGAGCCCGCAAGGAAGCCGCGCGATTGCGCGGCTTTTTTGCTTTATGCGCAACGTCGGGTCGCCTGCGCTGTGAGGCGCGCGGCGCATTGGTTTCGATTTGTTACCGGTCGGAACGAAGGGCGCCGCGGCGGGGTCTGCTCTCTTTGACACGTAATTTGCCGAGCGGCCTCGCAATGAAGGCTTCCGGCACTCGGGAGGAAATTCGTGACCCTGGATATCGACCTGATCCGCCAGTTCCTGCTGGCCCATGACCAAACCATCCTGACCTGGCTGGTGGCCGGACTGGTGATGATGCTGCTGGCACGCTTCGAGCTGCGCCGCGCCGTGCGCCGCTCGGCGCAGGCCATGTCTGAATCGGTGGCCACCACGGTGGCCGCCTGCGTGCCCGACATCGCCCATGCGGTGCAGTCGGCCGCGCCCGCCGCGGCGGCCGAGCCGGTGGAAATGCAGCGCGCCGAAGCGCTGCGCCGGCTGGCGCTGGATACCGTCGGCGTGGTCATGACGCGCGGGCGCTGGCTGGACGAGCTCGGCAACCTGCGCCTGGCTGATGACGCCTTGCTGGCCGGCCAGCGCGCCGACGGCGCCGACCCGCTGCTGGTGGTGGCGCCGCAGCCGGTGGTGCAGGCCTACCTGGATGCGCAGCGCGTGTTCGAGGACGAGGCCGCGCAGGTGCAGGCGCTGCGCCGCGACGCCCAGCGTGTGCAGGAGGCGCTGCAGGCCCTGGACGCGGAGGTTGCCCATATCGAGCAGGAAACCGGCAGCATCGTGCTGCGTTTCGAGCAGGTCAACGCGCAGGCGGCGCAGGGCATGGACGGCGGCGATTACCAGCGCTTCCTGATCCAGAAGTACAACTCGCTGGGACAGCGCGAGAAGGAAATCGCGCTGGAGCGCACGCGGCTGCAGGGCGAGGTCCGGCACCGCGCCGACGCCCTGGCCACGCACGCGCATGGCGCGTCCAAGCGCTACCGCCAGGCGCTGGCGCCGCTGATGGACCAGCTGCGTGCGGCCTGGGGCCACGGCGATTCGCCCCAGGTGTTCGACACCTGGCAGCGCACCGCCGCCGACGAGCCGTACCTGGCACCCCGTGCCACCTATGGCGCGCGCAGCGCCGCCTGAAGGCTGCCGCGGGCCGCCTCGGGCGTGCGCCGCCACGCTTTCGCGTGGCAACGTGGCGCGGCTGCGCTATCCTTGGGTTTGTCCTTTCGCCCAGACCCATGTCCTACAAGATCCCGGAATCCGTGCTGGTGGTGATTTACACGCCAGATCTTCAAGTCTTGCTGCTGGAACGCGCCGATCGCCCGGGGTTCTGGCAGTCCGTGACCGGCAGCCTCGACACCCTGGACGAACCCCTGGCCCTGACCGCCGCGCGTGAAGTGGCCGAGGAAACCGGCATCATCGCCGGCGAGCACCAGCTGACCGACTGGGCCCACACCATCCAGTACGAGATCTACCCGCAGTGGCGCCACCGCTATGCCGAAGGCGTCACGCGCAATACCGAGCACTGGTTCGGGCTGCGTGTGCAGCAGGCGCTGCCGGTGACGCTGGCGCCACGCGAACATCTGCAATACCAGTGGCTACCGTGGGAGCAGGCCGCGCAGCAATGCTTTTCCAGCAGCAATGCCGAGGCCATCCGCCAGCTCGCCTGGCGCGCGGCCGGGGCTGGCGCTGGCGAGCGGCAGGCGGTGTACGGAGCGCAGCCATGAAGCTGCGCGTGGTCACCTACAACATCCACAAGGGAGTGACCGGCATCTCGCGGCGCCCGCGCATCCAGAACGTGCGCGCCGGCCTGCATGCGATGGATGCGGACATCGTCTTCCTGCAGGAAGTGCAGGACCGCAACGACCGGCTGGTGGCCGCGGCGCTGTTTGATCCGGAGCATACGCAGCTCAACTACCTGGCCACTGACGCCTATCCGCATTCGGTCTACGGCCGCAACGCGGTCTATGACTACGGCCATCACGGCAACGCGATCCTGTCGCGCCACCCGATCCTGATGTCCGAAAACCTCGATATTTCTGACCACCGTTTCGAGCAGCGCGGGCTGCTTCATGCGGTGGCGGATGTGCACGGGGTGGAAACCCACTTGATCTGCGTGCATTTCGGCCTGTTCGCGCGCAGCCGCGTACGCCAGGCCGAGGCCCTGGTGGAGCGTGTGCGCACCGTGGTGCCGGCCGGCATGCCGCTGGTGATCGCCGGCGACTTCAACGACTGGAACCACCGGCTCGATGCGCAGATCTGCAATACGCTGGGCGCGGTCGAGGCCTCGCACGCGCGCGGCGCGCGGCTGCATACCTTCCCCAGCCATATGCCGTGGTGGCAGCTCGACCGCATCTATGTGCGCGGCTATGAGATCGAGCGCGCGCATGCGCTGACCGGCCGCGACTGGGCGCAGCGCTCGGATCACGTGCCGCTGGTGGCGGAACTGGGGCATCCGCAGGGCGAGCTGGCCATGCCCGCGGAGCCCGCCGGCAAGGCCGCCTGAACTCAGCGCGCGCTGTCCGGATAGTCGCGGATGAAGGCGAACACCGCCTGCGGGTCGTTCAGGTCCAGCACCGGCAGCGCGGTCATGGCAGCGACCGCGGCAGGGTCGTCGCTTGCCACCGCCACCACGCCCGGCACCTCGTCCCACAGCGGCGTGCGCCCCAGTGCCGGGCGATATACCTCCAGCTTGGGAAAATCACTGCGCTTGTAGCCCTCCACCAGCACCAGTTCGGTGTCGGCCGGCAGCACGGCGAGCGCATCGTCCAGTTCGGGCGAGGGCACCGCTTCCGGGTAGTGGCGCATCAGCGTCAGGTGGCGCGCGCCGACCAGCACGACATTGGCGCAGCCGGCCTCGCGCATGCGCCAGGAGTCCTTGCCGGGCGTGTCGGGGTCAAAGCCGTGATGGGTATGCTTGACGCCGGCCACGCGCAGGCCGGCGGCGACGAAACAGGGGATGAGCTGGTCCAGCAGCGTGGTCTTGCCGCTGCCGGACGATCCGGTAATGCCGAATACCTTCACAATGGGTTCCGTGGGGGCGTCAGTCGTCGATTGCCCGTCGCTGGCTGCGCGGGCAAGCATCAGTCTCGACGATAGCAGAGATGCGCCTGCCAATGTGCGCGCGGCGCCTTGCGCCCGGCAATCTGTCCGATAATCACGGCATGTCACGGATCTCCCACTCCGCTCATGCCGACACCAGCGCGCACGACTCCGCCGCGGCCGGCGACCACGCGCCGCGCCGCCACATGCTGCGCTGGACCTGGCGCCGCGGCAAGCCCACCACCGGCAATGCGGTGCGGCTGCTGCACGGCGGCCAGGACTTCTTCCCCGCGCTGATCGCCGCCATCGACCAGGCCGCGTTCCAGGTGATGCTGGAAACCTACATCTATGCCGATGACGAAGTCGGCCGCGCGGTCAGCGACGCGCTGATCCGCGCCGCCGCGCGCGGCGTGACCGTGCGCGTGACCGTGGACGGATTCGGCGCCGGCGACATGCCCGCCGCGCTGGCCGCGCGGCTGCGCGCCGGCGGCGTGCAACTGCGCGTGTTCCGCATGCTGCGCGGCTTCCGGCTGGCGCGGCGCCACCTGCGCCGGCTGCACCGCAAGCTGGCGGTGATCGACCGGCGCGTGGCTTTCGTCGGCGGCATCAATATCATCGACGACCACAACCACGGCCCGTTCGAAGGCGCCAACCTGGGGCCGCGCTATGACTTCGCGGTGCAGGTCGGCGGCCCGCTGGTGGACGGCATCGCGCTGTCCGCCGAGCGGCTCTGGTGGCGCTTGTCGCTGCGCGATATGCACGGCACCGAACGCGCCGCCGCGGTGGCCGACTACCCGCTCGTCACCGACCTGCCGCCGCGCCCGGAAGCCGCGGGCGGCGTACGCGCCGCGCTGCTGCTGCGCGACAACCTGCGCAACCGCCGCACCATCGAGCGCGAATACCTGCGCGCGCTGGGCGCCGCGCGCCACGACGTGATCCTTGCCAACGCCTACTTCCTGCCTGGCCACAAGATGCGGCGCGCGCTGCTGGCGTGCCGCGCGCGCGGCGTGCGCGTGCGGCTGCTGCTGCAGGGGCGGGTCGAATACCGGCTGCAGCACTACGCCACCCATGCGCTGTATGCCTCGCTGCTGGAGGCCGGCGTCGAGATCTACGAGTATGCCGAGAGCTTCCTGCACGCCAAGGTGGGCGTGGTCGACGAGGCCTGGGCCACGGTCGGGTCGAGCAATATGGACCCGTTCAGCCTGCTGCTCGCGCGCGAAGCCAACGTCGCCGTTTATGATGCGGCCTTCGCTGCTGAACTGCGCACCGCGCTGGAATACGCCATTGCGCACCGCAGCGTGCGCGTGATGCCGGAGGTGCATGCGCGCCGCTCGCCGCTGCACCGGCTGGCCAACTGGGCGGCCTATATGCTGCTGCGCCTGGGTGTCGTCATTGCCGGTGTCGCGGGGCGCTACTGAACGATAAGCCGCGAGCGCGGTGTGCGTTTGCTGCCATGCGGCACGGCGCTCGCTGCAACCGGTCGCGGCGCAAGCCATGACCGACATGACGGACATGCTGCATTGCAGTCCGTTTAGAAACAGCGGTCTAATTAAAAGCTTGATGGTCGGCTGCTGCGCCAGAATAATCTGAACGACCGTTCTTTTTTGGCTTAGACTGCGTGCATTCGCGGTATGCACCGGCAAATCCGCCGGTTCGGCCGCAAGCAAATAATGCAACGTCAGGGTCATACGCGGGGCCGCAGCAGGGCCCCGCAGAACGGAGAAAAAACATGCGACACCAGTCAGCCCGTCTCGAATCCGCCGCCGCCTCCCCCGCGCCAATGCGCAAGGGTGAAATGACGCGCGTGGCGATTCTGGATGCCGCACTGGAATTGTCGTCCCGCGACGGGCTCGAAGGTCTGACCATCGGGCTGCTCGCGGAACGCATGCAGATGAGCAAGAGCGGTGTCTTCGCGCATTTCGGTTCGCGCGAAGACCTGCAGGTGGAGGTGGTGCGGGAGTATCACCGCCGGTTCGAGCAGGAGGTGTTCTATCCCTCGCTGCAGGAGCCGCGCGGCCTGCCCCGGCTGTGGTCGATGGTGCGGCGCTGGATGGAGAAGCGCATCCAGGAAGTGACGACTGGATGCATCTACATCAGCGGCGCCGTGGAGTACGACGACCGTGCCGGCAGCCTGGTGCGTGACGAGCTGGTCAAGAGCGTCACCATCTGGCGGGCAGCGCTCACGCGCGCCATCAACCAGGCGCGGGAGGAAGGGCACCTGCGCGCGGACTGCGATCCGCGCCTGATGCTGTTCGAGATGTACAGCCTTGAACTAGGCTTGCATCATGACGCCCGTTTCCTGCGCCTGCCTGACAGTGCCGAGCTTGCCATGGTCGCGCTCAACAAGCTGATTCAGTCTTACCGTACCTGAGGTCGCCCCGGTCGGACCGTATCGCGCAAGCGGGACGGGCGGCGTGGCGGCATCGCACAACTCCAAGGAGTCTCAGATGGGCCAGTACACCGCACCGTTGCGCGACATGCAGTTCGTGCTCCATGAACTGCTCGGCGCCGAAGCCGAACTCAAGGCGATGCCGCCGCACGCGGACATCGACGCGGACACCATCAACCAGGTCATCGAGGAAGCCGGCAAGTTCTGCTCGGACGTGGTGTTCCCGCTCAACCAGGTGGGCGACCGCGAAGGCTGCACCTACGTCGGCGACGGCGTGGTCAAGGCCCCCACCGGCTTCAAGGAAGCCTACCAGCAGTACGTCGAGGCCGGCTGGCCGGCGCTGGCGTGCGATCCCGAATTCGGCGGCCAGGGCCTGCCGATCGTGATCAACAATGTGGTCTACGAGATGCTGAACTCGGCCGGCCAGGCCTGGACCATGTACCCGGGCCTGTCGCACGGCGCGTACGAGGCGCTGCACGCGCACGGCACGCCCGCACTGCAGCAGACCTACCTGCCCAAGCTGGTCTCCGGCGTGTGGACCGGCACCATGTGCCTGACCGAGCCGCACTGCGGCACCGACCTCGGCATCCTGCGTTCCAAGGCAGAGCCGCAGGCCGACGGGTCGTACCTGATCTCGGGCACCAAGATCTTCATCTCGGCCGGCGAGCACGACATGGCCGAGAACATCATCCACCTGGTGCTGGCACGCCTGCCGGACGCGCCGGGCGGCACCAAGGGCATCTCGCTGTTCGTGGTGCCCAAGTTCATCCCCGATGCCAACGGCAACCCGGGCGAGCGCAACGGCATCAAGTGCGGCTCGATCGAGCACAAGATGGGCATCCACGGCAACGCCACCTGCGTGATGAACCTGGACGGCGCGCGCGGCTGGATGGTGGGCGAGCCCAACAAGGGCCTGAACGCCATGTTCGTGATGATGAATGCCGCGCGCCTGGGCGTGGGCGCGCAGGGCCTGGGCCTGACCGAAGTGGCGTACCAGAACTCGCTGGCCTACGCCAAGGACCGCCTGCAGATGCGCGCGCTGACCGGCCCGAAGGCGCCGGACAAGCCCGCCGACCCGATCATCGTGCACCCGGACGTGCGCCGCATGCTGCTGACGCAGAAGGCCTACGCCGAAGGCGGCCGCGCCTTCAGCTACTGGACCGCGCTGCAGATCGACCGCGAGCTGTCGCACCCCGACGAAGCCGTGCGCAAGCAGGCCGGCGACCTGGTCGCGCTGCTCACGCCGGTGATCAAGGCCTTCCTGACCGACAACGCCTTCACGTCCACCAACGAGGGCATGCAGGTGTTCGGCGGCCACGGCTATATCGCCGAGTGGGGCATGGAGCAGTATGTGCGCGATGCGCGCATCAACATGATCTACGAAGGCACCAACACCATCCAGGCGCTGGACCTGCTGGGCCGCAAGATCCTGGGCGACATGGGCGCCAGGATGAAGGCCTTCGGCAAGATCGTGCAGGAATTCGTTGAAGCCGAAGGCACCAACGAAGCCATGCAGGAGTTCATCAACCCGCTCGCCGACATTGGCGACAAGGTGCAGAAGCTCACCATGGAAATCGGCATGAAGGCGATGGGCAATGCCGACGAGGTGGGCGCCGCCGCGGTGCCGTATCTGCGCGTGGTGGGCCACCTGGTGTTCTCGTACTTCTGGGCCCGCATGGCCAAGATCGCGCTGGAGAAGGAAGCGAGCGGCGACAAGTTCTACACCGCCAAGCTGGCCACGGCACGTTTCTACTTTGCCAGGCTGCTGCCGGAAACCGCCGCCGAGATCCGCAAGGCGCGCGCTGGTGCGGCAACGCTGATGGCGCTGGACGCAGACCTGTTCTGAGTCGACTCTACGCGTCGTTCCCGGCCGGGAACGACGGCTTCGCATCTGTCTAACGCTCACTAATCCAGGAGCGAGCATGTCCAATTTCATCGTCAAGAAAGTCGCCGTGCTGGGTGCCGGCGTCATGGGGGCGCAGATCGCCGCCCACCTGATCAATGCGCGCGTGCCCGTGGTGCTGTTCGACCTTCCCGCCAAGGAAGGCCCCAAGAACGGCATCGCGCTGCGCGCCATCGAGAACCTGAAGAAGCTCTCGCCCGCGCCGCTGGGCATCAAGGAAGAGGCCGGCCTGATCCAGGCGGCCAACTACGAGGACGACATCGCGCTGCTCAAGGAATGCGACCTGGTGATCGAGGCGATCGCCGAGCGCATGGACTGGAAGCACGACCTGTACAAGAAGGTCGCGCCGCACCTGGCCTCGCACGCGATCTTCGCGACCAACACCTCGGGCCTGTCGATCACAGCGCTGTCCGACGGGTTTGATGCGGACCTGAAGTCGCGCTTCTGCGGCGTGCACTTCTTCAACCCGCCGCGCTACATGCACCTGGTCGAGCTGATCCCGACCGCGACCACGCAGCCGCAGATCCTCGACCAGCTTGAAGCATTCCTGACCACCACGCTCGGCAAGGGCGTGGTGCGCGCCAAGGACACGCCCAACTTCATCGCCAACCGCGTCGGCATCTTCTCGATCCTGGCCGTGTTTGCCGAAGCCGAGAAGTTCGGCATCCCGTTCGACGTGGTCGATGACCTGACCGGCTCCAAGCTGGGCCGCGCTAAGTCCGCCACCTTCCGCACCGCGGACGTGGTCGGCCTGGACACCATGGCGCACGTGATCAAGACCATGCAGGACACCCTGCACGACGACCCGTTCGCGCCGGTGTACAAGACCCCGGCCGTACTCAAGGGCCTGGTCGACGCGGGCGCGCTGGGCCAGAAGACCGGTGCCGGCTTCTACAAGAAGGAAGGCAAGGCCATCAAGGTGCTCGACGCCAAGACCGGCCAGTACGTCGATGCCGGCAAGAAGGCCGACGAGATCGTGGTGCGCATGCTGAAGAAGGATGCGGCCGAGCGCATCAAGCTGCTGCGCGAGTCGACCAACCCGCAGGCGCAGTTCCTGTGGGCGGTGTTCCGCGACGTGTTCCACTACATCGCCGTGTACCTGGAGCAGGTCGCGGGCTCCGCCGCCGACATCGACCTGGCGATCCGCTGGGGCTTCGGCTGGAACTCGGGTCCGTTCGAAGACTGGCAGTCGGCCGGCTGGAAGCAGGTGGCCGAGTGGGTCAAGGAAGACGTGGAAGCCGGCAAGGCGCTGTCGGCTGCGCCGCTGCCGGCATGGGTATTCGAGGGCCCGGTGGCAGAGAACCAGGGCGTGCACGCCGCTGCCGGTTCGTGGTCGCCGGCGACGCAGTCCTTCGTCGCGCGCAGCAAGCTGCCGGTGTACCAGCGCCAGGCATTCCGTGCCGCGATCAAGGGCACTGCCGCGGCCGATCCGCGCAAGGCCGGCCGCACTGTCGAAGAGAACGACGCCGTGCGCATCTGGGTGAGCGAAGGCCAGGACGACGTGCTGGTGGTCTCGTTCAAGAGCAAGATGAACACCATCGGGCCGGACGTGATCGACGGCCTGACCCGCGCCATCGACCTGGCCGAAACCGGCTACAAGGGGCTGGTGGTGTGGCAGCCGACTTCGCTGCAGCTGGGCGCACCGGGTGGCCCGTTCTCCGCCGGCGCCAACCTGGAAGCGGCCATGCCCGCCTTCATGATGGGCGGCGCCAAGGGCATCGAACCGTTCGTGAAGAAGTTCCAGGACGGCATGATGCGCGTGAAGTACGCCTCGGTGCCGGTGGTATCCGCGGCGTCCGGCATTGCGCTGGGCGGCGGCTGCGAGCTGATGCTGCATTCGGCTTCGCGCGTGGCCGCGCTGGAGACGTATATCGGCCTGGTCGAAGTGGGCGTGGGCCTGGTGCCGGCCGGCGGCGGCCTGAAGGAAGCCGCGCTGGCGGCCGCGCGCGCGGCGCAGGCCGCGGGCAGCACCAACATCCTGCAGTCCCTGACCAGCCGCTTCCAGAGCGCGGCCATGGCGAAGGTCTCGGCCTCGGCGCTGGAAGCGCGCCAGATGGGCTACCTGCAGCCGTCCGACAAGATCGTCTTCAACGTGCACGAGCTGCTGTACGTGGCGCAGAACGAAGTGCGCGCGCTGGCCAGCGCCGGCTACCGCGCGCCGCTGCCGACGCTGGTCCCGGTGGCCGGCCGCTCGGGCATTGCCACCATCAAGGCATCGCTGGTCAATATGCGCGACGGCGGCTTTATTTCGGCGCACGACTTCCTGATCGCCAGCCGCATCGCCGAAGCGGTGTGCGGCGGCGACGTCGAGGCCGGCTCGCTGGTGAGCGAGGACTGGCTGCTGGCGCTGGAGCGCAAGGCCTTTGTCGACCTGCTCGGCACCGGCAAGACGCAGGAGCGCATCATGGGCATGCTGCAGACCGGCAAGCCGGTGCGTAACTAACAGGGCAAGCGAGGAACCGACATCATGAAACAACTGCAAGACGCATATATCGTTGCGGCCACCCGCTCGCCGATCGGCAAGGCCCCGAAGGGCGCGTTCAAGAACACGCGCCCGGACGACCTGCTGGCAACCATCCTGAAGGCTGCCGTGGCACAGGTGCCGGACCTGGACCCGAAACTGATCGAAGACGCCATCGTCGGCTGCGCGATTCCTGAAGCGCAGCAGGGCCTGAACGTGGCCCGCATCGGCGCGCTGCTGTCGGGCCTGCCCAATACCGTGGGCGGCATCACCGTCAACCGCTTCTGCGCCTCGGGCGTGAGCGCGGTGGCGATGGCGGCCGACCGCATCCGCGTGGGCGAGTCCGACGTGATGATCGCCGCCGGCGTGGAATCGATGAGCATGGTGCCGATGATGGGCAACTCGCCGTCGATGTCGCCGGAGATCTTCACCCGCGACGAGAACGTGGGCATCGCCTACGGCATGGGCCTGACCGCCGAGAAGGTGGCGCAGCAATGGCAGGTCAGCCGCGAGGACCAGGATGCGTTCTCGCTGGCCTCGCACCAGAAGGCCATCGCGGCGCAGCAGGCCGGCGAGTTCAAGGACGAGATCACGCCGATCGAGATCGTCGAGCGCTTCCCCGACCTCGCCAGCGGCCAGGTGAACGTGAAGTCGCGCACGATCTCGCTGGACGAAGGCCCGCGCCCGGAGACCTCGCTGGAAGGCCTGGGCAAGCTGCGCCCGGTGTTTGCCAACAAGGGCAGCGTCACCGCCGGCAACAGCTCGCAGACCTCTGACGGCGCCGGCGCGCTGATCCTGGTCTCGGAAAAGATCCTCAAGCAGTTCAACCTGGTGCCGCTGGCGCGCTTCGTCTCGTTCGCGGTGCGCGGCGTGCCGCCCGAGATCATGGGCATCGGCCCCAAGGAAGCGATTCCGGCGGCGCTGAAGGCCGCGGGCCTGACCCAGGACCAGCTCGACTGGATCGAACTGAACGAGGCCTTTGCCGCGCAGTCGCTGGCGGTGATGCGCGATCTGCAACTGGATCCGGCCAAGGTCAACCGCATGGGCGGCGCGATTGCGCTGGGCCACCCGCTCGGTGCCACCGGTGCGATCCGTTCGGCCACGGTGGTGCACGCGCTGCGCCGCCATAACCTGAAGTACGGCATGGTGACCATGTGCGTTGGCACGGGCATGGGCGCCGCAGGTATTTTCGAGCGCGTCTAAAACGCGCCTGCGGGACGGCTCCTCGGGGCTGTCCCGCCCTTCTGTCAGGTGAAGAAAGCAGTACCGGGGCTGCCGCCCGCCATGCGGGTCACCAGGTAGGGGAGACAATAATATGCAGGAGACAGCCATCCTGGCCGATGCCGCGTGCGATCTGCCGCGCGACATCATGGCCCAGCTGAAGGTCCACACCATTCCGTTCCGCATCCGCGCGGGCGAACATTTTGTCGCCGATACGCGCGATGAAGACGCGCTGCCCACGCTCTACCAGCAATACCTGGTTGGCCGCCAGGACCACTACGCCGAATCGATCCCGCTGCTCGAGCGCGAGCTGGAAGAACACCTGCTGCGCAACGTGGTGGCCCATTGCGACCGCGCCATCCTGTTCACCATCGCCAGTTCGCGCAGCAAGCTGTATGCGCATGCCACCGGCGCGGTGATCGGCACCGTGGCGCGCAGCGTGCGCCTGCGCAAGGAAGCCGGGCGCACCGGCCTGTTCGACCTGACCGTGGTCGACACCGGCGCGATCGGACCGGGCCAGGCACTGATCGTGCGCGAAGCCGCGCGCATGGCCGCCGCAGGCGCCAGCCCGCAAGCGGTGCGGGAAGCGGTCGAGACGCGCCTGCGCGATGCCGCCCATATGTTCCTGGTGCCCGACGAGCTGCTCTACATGTACACGCGCGCGCGCCAGAAGGGCGAGGGCAGCATCACCTGGGGCCGCTATGTGATGGGCAGCGCCTTCAATATCCGCCCGGTGGTGCGCATGCACCGCGGGCACACCGAGGCCATCGCCAGGGCACGCGGCTCCGAGGAGGGTGCGCGCCGCGTGCTGCAGCATGCCGAGCAGTGCATCCGCGGCGGCGACCTGATGGTGCCGGCGATCTCGGTCTGCTATGCCGGCCCGCTCGACGCCGTGCGCGCGATGCCAGCCTTCCAGTCGCTGGAGCGCACCGCGCACGGCCAGGGCGTGGCACTGATGCTGGCGCCGATGAGCCTGACGGTGGCGCTGAATGTCGGCGCGCGCGCGTTCGGGCTGAGCTATCTTTCCGAATCGCCGCCGCCTTTTGAATAACCCCAGCAATGCATCCACAGACGAGGACACCATGAGCATCCGCACCGGCATCGAGCACGGCATCCTGACCATCGAGTTCGACCGCATCGACAAGAAGAACGCCATCACCGCGGCGATGTACCAGGCCATGGCCGACGCGCTGCGCGCGGCCGAAACCGACCGCAGCGTGCGCGCCATCCTGCTGCGCGGCAAGCCGGAGATCTTTACCGCCGGCAACGACCTGGAAGACTTCATGCAGCGCCCGCCTGCCGGGGGTGAAGGCACTGAGCAGGCGCCGGTGTTCCAGTTCCTCTACCAGATCAGCCACGCCACCAAGCCGATCGTGGCAGCCGTCAGCGGTGCCGCGGTCGGGGTGGGCACCACCATGCTGCTGCATTGCGATCTGGTTTACGCGTCCGATACGGCCAAGCTGTCGCTGCCGTTCGTGCAGCTGGGCCTGTGTCCTGAAGCGGCCTCGAGCCTGCTGCTGCCGCGGCTGGTCGGCTACCAGCGCGCGGCCGAGAAGCTGCTGCTGGGCGAAGCCTTCAGCGCGCAGGAGGCGCTGGAGATCGGGCTGGTGACGCGGGTGCTGCCGGTGGCCGAGCTGCACGACTTTGCGCTGCAGCAGGCGCGCAAGCTGGTAGCCCTGCCGGCGTCGTCGCTGCGCGAGAGCAAGCGGCTGATGAAGGCGGGCGATATGACGGCAGTGGAAAAGCAGATGGCCGACGAGGGCGCGGTGTTCCGGAAGATGCTGGTGGCGCCGGAGGCGAAAGAGGCGTTTGCTGCCTTCTTCCAGAAGCGCAAGCCGGATTTTACGAAGTTCGAGTAAACCTGTCCGATTCGCCCCTCGGTAATGCAATGCCGGGGGGCCCTTTCCTGGCGACTCCACGCTCCTGTATCTCTGGATGGCTGAACCGGTGGGACTAGTCGCCTAATCGACAAAGAAGTATCAGGTTTCGCTGATTGATTCCTTATGGAAGCTCTGGCGCAATGGCGTGCGGTGAAAACCTATCTCCAAGCAAGGTGCGGCCATGGTTACCAGAACCTATCTCATCAAGGGCGACAAAGCAAACAATGGGGCCACGATCGTTGGTGGCAGCCTCGGATCCAGCTACGAAGGCAACCCGACAGCGCGTGAAGGCGATCCGGTGTACTGCCCAGTCTGCAAGCGAACGGGAGTCAGCGTCTGCGTCGGCCCACGCTGGCCCAGCACGGATGAGGGCAAGGAAGAAGCCTTGAGCGGTGACATCTGCGCGTGCGGTTGCAGTCCGCGGCCTGTCTTCTTTGCGTCGCGACCGTACACGATGACCATGACGGCAGAGGATGCTGCGCAGTGGCATAAGGCGCATGCGCGGAAACAGCGCCGGCTTTCCCACCTCGCCGGTGACTGTCAGGTACGACGAACAAATTCGAGCGCGATCGGGAGCGGCCCTCGTCGCAGGCTATCCGTACTTCGTTGAGATCTCCGATGGCCGGACGTTCGCCGGGCGCCTGGACGAAAGCGGAAAGCTGCCTCGCGTATATACGGAGAACGCCGACGAGTACTCGGTCTATTGGGGCGACGAAGCCCTGGCAAAGCAGTGCGAGGGGTCCGAACATGCCTAACAAGAGAACAATCGTTAGGACAAATTCAACCCCGGATTCCATCAAGGAGGTATCACTAAAGGCTGTTACATTCGCTGAGCTGTGGACGGCCTATCCGCAAGGCGCACCGTACGTCGATCCAAAGACAGGAGACATACCGCCAGGTTTCGAGAACCAGTGCGCGATTCGCATGAGCGTGACCCTGCACCGGGTCGGCATCGAGATGAAGTCCTTTCGCGGCAAGGGCCAGATTCGCTTGGACGGCAAGCGCACGGCAGTCCTGGCGTCCGAGATGGCGGATTGGCTGCGGCTGAAGCCGCTGGCGGGCATCGGCGCGCCGGAAAACGTCACGGGGGCCGATTGGCAGAAGAAGATCAAGGGGCGCACAGGAATCGTTGCCTTCAAGAGCTACTGGAGGCGGGACGGTGAATCGGCTGGCAATGCGACAGGCGGTCACGTTGACCTGTGGAACGGATCGAGGCTGACCATCAGCAGTGCGCCCGGTGCTATTGCAACAATTGGTCGCAGCTTGGGCTGGGACGCATTGTTTCCCGGCACCCACTATGGGTGGTCGGATCTCGGGCGGTCAACGGAGATACTTTTCTGGGAAATCAAGTGAACAAGCGGCGCATTGCCATCACAGCAGCATTCGTCGGCACTGGTCTGGCCAGTGTTCTCACATGGTCCCGTGTCGATGTTTACCTCTGCGACATGTTCCCGAGCCTGTGCATGCCGCGGCCTGGGACTTGCGTTGGAATCGATATATGCCCTTCTGATATCCGGATGCTACTGGGTTTGATCTTGCTGATACCTGTGCCACCAGCCTTGTTTGGTGTCCTGGGGTTCCTGCTTTGCGCGCGTGTCGATAGAGTCACCGTGCTGGCTGCCGCGCTGGCGGGGGCGGTCCTCGCACATTGGGCGGTTGTGTTCACTGTAACCAGGATCATTGCGCTGTAGTGCCAAGGGGGCGGCGCAAATGGACAGGACATTGGAAGGAATGTATTGACCTGCCGCTCCTCAAGCCGACGGCAGCATCCGCGGCTGCCGCGATTCATCCGTCGCCACATACGTCAGCGTGGCCTCCGTCACCTTGACGATCTCATTGCTGTGGCGCATCCGTTGCGCGTAGACCTCGACCGACACCGTGATCGAGGTACGGCCGGTCTTGACGATGTCCGCATAAAAGCTGACCAGGTCGCCAACGAACACCGGATGCTTGAACAGGAAGGAGTTGACCGCGACGGTGGCCACGCGGCCCTGGGCGCGTTCCACCGCCGGGATCGAGCCGGCGATATCCACCTGCGCCATGATCCAGCCGCCGAACACGTCGCCGTGCACATTGGCGTCGGCGGGCATGGGCACCACGCGCAGAGCGGGATTCTTGCCGGCGGGCAGGGCGGGGACGGTGTGGGGAGCGTTCATGACGGTGTGTGGTGGACTGCGGAAGGAGGCGGAGCGCGGCGAAAGACCCTTCGCCTGCCACGTAATGCGAACTCTGCGACAATCGCGCATTGGCTCGAATTCTAACGTATGCGCCGCTATTCCACGACCGCTGAGCCGGCCCCCGCTCCTGCTTCAAACACGCTCTTTCCCGGTCAGCGCGCGCCCCGCAGCGACTGGCAGACGGTGCGCAACCTGCTGCCCTATGTCTGGCACTACAAGTGGCGCGTGATGCTGGCGCTGGCGTGCCTGGTGTCGGCCAAGGTGGCCAACCTGGGCGTGCCGGTGCTGATGAAGCAGTTGATCGACAGCATGAACCTGCAACCGGGCGATCCGCGCGCGCTGCTGGCGGTACCGGTGGGGCTGATTGTTGCCTACGGGCTGCTGCGGCTGTCGGCGACGCTGTTCACCGAGTTGCGGGAGATGCTCTTTTCCAAGGTCACGCAGAGCGCGGTGCGCGAGATCGCGCTGCAGGTGTTCCGGCACCTGCACGCGCTGTCGCTGCGTTTCCACCTGGACCGGCAGACCGGCGGCATGAGCCGCGACATCGAGCGCGGCACGCGCGGCATCCAGTCGCTGATCTCGTATTCGCTGTACAGCATCCTGCCCACGCTGGTCGAGATGGGCCTGGTGATCGGCTTCTTTATCCTGCACTACGACATCTGGTTCGCGGCCATCACCGGCTGCGCGCTGGTGGGGTATATCGTCTTCACCATCGTGGTGACGGAATGGCGCACGCATTTCCGCCGCCGCATGAACGAGCTCGATTCGCGCGCCAACCAGAAGGCGATCGATTCGCTGCTCAACTTCGAGACCGTCAAATACTTCGGCAATGAAGAGTACGAGGCGCAGCGCTACGACGAGAACCTGCGCAAGTACCGCACTGCCGCAATCCGCTCGCAGAACTCGCTGTCGTTCCTGAACTTCGGCCAGCAGACCATCATCGCGCTGGGGCTGATCCTGATCCTGTGGCGCGCCACCGTGGGCGTGGTCGACGGCAAGCTCACGCTGGGCGACCTGGTGCTGGTCAACACGCTGATGATCCAGCTCTATATCCCGCTGAACTTCCTCGGCGTGATCTACCGCGAGATCAAGCAGGCCACCACCGACATGGACCGCATGTTCGTGCTGCTGGGCACCAACCAGGAGGTGGCCGACGCGCCCGGCGCGCAGCCGCTGCAGGTCAGCGGCGCGCAGGTGCGCTTCAGCGACGTGCGCTTCAGCTATGAGCCGGACCGGCTGATCCTGGATGGCGTGGATTTCACCATTGCGGCGGGCACCACCACCGCCGTGGTCGGTCACAGCGGCTCGGGCAAGTCGACGCTGGCGCGGCTGTTGTTCCGCTTCTACGACGTCAACGGCGGCGCCATCGAGATCGACGGCCAGGACATCCGCGCGATCACGCAGGACAGCCTGCGCCGCGCCATCGGCATCGTGCCGCAGGACACGGTGCTGTTCAACGACAGCATCTTCTACAACATCGCCTACGGCCGGCCAGACGCCAGCCGCGACGAGGTCATCGCCGCCGCGCGCGCCGCGCAGATCGACAGCTTCATCCGCGAGCTGCCGCAGGGGTACGACACCCCGGTGGGCGAGCGTGGCCTGAAGCTGTCCGGCGGCGAGAAGCAGCGCGTGGCGATCGCGCGCACGCTGCTGAAGAACCCGCCGGTGCTGGTCTTCGACGAAGCCACCTCGGCGCTGGATTCACGCACCGAGCAGGCGATCCAGGCCGAGCTGATGCGGCTGGCGCAGAACCGCACCACGCTGCTGATCGCGCACCGGCTGTCCACCGTCGTGCATGCCGACCAGATCCTGGTGATGGACCACGGCCGCGTCGTCGAGCGCGGCACCCATGCCGAGCTGATGCGCGCGCGTGGCCGCTACGCCGAGATGTGGGACATCCAGGCGCGCGCCGCCGCCAAGGGCGGCGAAGCCGTGGGCGCGGATGCACTGGCACTCGACGTGGGCGACGCCACGCAGGACGCCTGACGGGGCTGCATTCTCCTGCATCCGCGTGCACCAAGGGGTGGCGGGCATTGTCGACAATCATTGCCGACGATGGCGCTGCGGCAATCGCCTCGCACGTTTTTGGTTCGGCAATCGCTTGCGGGCCCGCCCTGAAACGGGGCTGAAAAACCTGGCACGTCCCTTGCGGACGAATCCCTCCGAGATCACGATCAACGGAGAGATTCCATGCCTCATTTCCACGCTGCGCTAGCGTCCGCCGGCGTTTGCGCTGCTGCCGCCGAGAACCATGAACATACCGGCACGCGCGCGTCCCGCACTACGGCACGGCGCCGCCTGCTGAAGCTCGGCGTGATGATCGGCACCAGCCTGGTGCTGTCGACACAATTCGCCGGCGCGGCCCACGCGCAGGCTGCACCAACCAAGCTCCGCTTCCAGCTCGACTGGCGCTTCGAAGGGCCGGCGGCGCTGTTCCTGCTGGGCGAGCAGAAGGGCTACTACAAGGCCGAGAAGCTCGACGTCTCGATCGACGCCGGCAACGGCTCGGGCAACGTGGTCAACCGCGTGGCCTCGGGCACGTACGACATGGGCTTCGCCGATATGTCGTCGGTGATGGAGTTCTACGGCAACAACCCCGACGCGAAGAACAAGCCGGTGGCCGTGATGATGGTCTACAACAACACGCCCGCCGCCGTTCTCGCGCTGAAGAAGTCCGGCATCCGCGCGCCGAAGGACCTCGCCGGCAAGCGCATGGGCGCGCCGGTGTTCGACGCCGGCCGCCGCGCCTTCCCGATCTTCGCCAAGGCCAACGGCCTGCAGGCGTCCTCGTTCAACTGGCAGGCGATGGACCCGACGCTGCGCGAGACCATGCTCACGCGCGGCGACCTCGATGCCATCACCGGGTTCTCGTTCACATCGATCCTGAACCTGAACGCGCGCGGCGTGAAGGATGAAGACATCGTGGTGCTGCCGTACCCGCAGTTCGGCGTGAAGCTGTA
Source organism: Cupriavidus sp. FW305-46 (assembly GCF_058787075.1). Classification (NCBI taxonomy): domain Bacteria; kingdom Pseudomonadati; phylum Pseudomonadota; class Betaproteobacteria; order Burkholderiales; family Burkholderiaceae; genus Cupriavidus; species Cupriavidus sp. FW305-46. Next base: position 38,874 of record NZ_JBYSZI010000022.1, on the reverse strand, counting down.
CGGCAACGCGGTGATCGCCTCCGAGGAATTCATGAAGAAGAACCCGGAGGCAGTGAAGGCCTTCCTGCGCGCCTTCAGCAAGTCGGCGCGCGACGTGATCGCGCGGCCGGAAGAGGGCATCAAGGCGGTCAAGGCGCGCGACGGCATCATCGATGAGAAGCTGGAAGTGCGCCGGCTCAAGCTGGCGCTGGACAGCGTGGTCAAGTCGCCGGATGCGAAGGCCGAGGGCTTCGGGCGCATCAGCAAGCCGCGCCTGTCGCTGATGGCCTCGCAGGTGGCCGATGCCTTCGGCACCAAGGGCCGCATCAACCCCGATGCGCTGTGGACCGATGCGTTCCTGCCCAGCGCGGCCGAACTGGATGTGCTGCGATGATGACACGCCAGGCTGCCTTCATGCCTGCCTCTGGCGGGAGCGCCGCGCCCGCGGCCGTGGAACCCTTTGTCGATTTCAACCGGGTCTGGCTGGCGTATAACGACGAGCTCGCGCACAAGGGCGAGTTCGCGGTCGAGGACATCTCGTTGCAGGTGGCGCCGGGCGAGTTCATTGCCATCGTCGGCCCGTCCGGCTGCGGCAAGTCCACCTTCATGAAGCTGGCGACCGGGCTCAAGCCGGCCACGCGCGGCGTCGTGAAGATTGCCGGCCAGAAGGTGACCGGCCCGCTCAAGCAGGTCGGCATGGCCTTCCAGGCGCCCACGCTGCTGCCGTGGCGCACCACGCTGGACAACGTAATGCTGCCGCTGGAGATCGTCGAACCATATCGCTCCACCCTGCGCGCACGTCGCGACGAGTACGTCGAGCGCGCGCGCAAGCTGCTGCATACGGTGGGCCTGGCCGGCTACGAGGACAAGTACCCGTGGCAGCTGTCCGGCGGCATGCAGCAGCGCGCCTCGATCTGCCGCGCGCTGGTCCACCAGCCGCGCATGCTGCTGCTGGACGAGCCCTTCGGCGCGCTCGACGCCTTTACGCGCGAGGAGCTCTGGTGCGTGCTGCGCGACCTGTGGCAGGCGCAGCGCTTCAACGTGATCCTGGTCACGCACGACCTGCGCGAGGCCGTGTTCCTGGCCGACACCGTCTACGTGATGAGCCAGCGCCCGGGCCGCATCCTGATGCGCAAGGAGATCGACCTGCCGCGCCCGCGCGACCTGGAACTGACCTATACCGAGCCCTTTGCCGACCTGGTGCACGTGCTGCGCGAGAAGATCGGCCATGTGCGCCAACACTGAGGCAAAGCTACCATGATGACTCTCACTTCCGCGCAGGAGCGCCGCGTGCAGCGCGTGGCGCCCTGGCTGCTGCTGGCCGCGGTGCTGCTGCTGTGGCAGGGCGCGTGCATGGCCTTCGGCGTGTCCGACTTTATCCTGCCGACACCATCGGCGATCGTGGCCTCGCTGGTGGAATATGCCGACGTAATCGCCGGCCATGCGTGGCGCACCTTCTGGACCACCATGGTGGGCTTCGGCGTAGCCATCGCCGTGGGCGTGCTGCTGGGGCTGGCAATGGGCTCGTCGCGGCTGCTCTATGCCGCCAGCTATCCGCTGATGACGGCCTTCAACGCGCTGCCCAAGGCCGCCTTCGTGCCGATCCTGGTGGTGTGGTTCGGCTTGGGCGCGGGTCCGGCCATCCTGACCGCGTTCCTGATCTCGTTCTTCCCGATCATGGTCAATATCGCCACCGGCCTGGCCACGCTGGAGCCGGAGCTGGAGGACGTGCTGCGCGTGCTCGGCGCCAAACGGCGCGACGTGTTGTTCAAGGTCGGTCTGCCGCGCGCCATGCCGTATTTCTTCGCATCGCTGAAGGTGGCGATCACGCTGGCCTTTGTCGGCACCACGGTGTCGGAGATGAACGCCGCCAACGAAGGCATCGGTTACTTGCTGGTGTCGGCCGGCTCGGCCATGAAGATGCCGCTGGCCTTTGCCGGGCTGGTGGTGATCGCGGTGATGGCGATGGCGATGTACGAGCTGTTTGCGGTGGTCGAGAAGCGCATGACCGGCTGGGCCCACCGAGGCTAGCCATGCTTCAGCTGCCGGCCTGCGTCAACTGGTAGCTCGTGCAATAGCTGAAGCGGCTGGCCGGATGGACACCGGTGGTCACGACAATGGCCTGTTCACGCAGGAAATAAGTCCGGGTGATGCGCAGCCCGGCCGATTTGTCGGGGACCTGCAAGGCCTTTGCCTGAGCGCCTTCGATCAGCCAGCCTTCCACTTTCTGCTCGACGCGGGTGATCTTGATCCCGTACTGCTTCTCGACCATCGTGTACACCGGCACGTCCAGGGTCTCGCCGAGCTGGGACAGGGCACCATATGTGCCGTCGACGTAGATGTCGACCAGCGCAATCGGCTCGAGGGCGGGCGGGCAGCCATAGCGCGTGCCGGCAATGTGGAGCCACGCGGCGCCGGGCGCGCAGCGCAGCAGTGCCGCCAGGGCTTCATCAGCCTGGATGGTGCTGCTTCCTGAGGTGCGCAGCGTCGTGCCCTTGGCGTAGCTGACCAGGTCGGCCGGAGAGTCCATGACTTGCATGAAGCGGCTCTGCGGCCGGTCCGCGATCACGCGCGTGCCCACGCCTGCTTGCCGGGTCACCATGCCGAGGCTGGTCAGCTTCTGCACGGCCTGACGCACCGCGTACCGGCTCAGATTCCACCTTTCGCACAATTCGGCCTCGGTCGGCAGCAGTTCGCCGACCGGTGGGCGGCCGCCGATGATTTCCTGCATCAATGTGCGTGCCAGGTCCAGGTGGCGCGGAGTGTTGGCGGCCAGCGCGGCCGCGTAGGCGTCGGTGTCGTCTTGCATGCTTTCAAGCGCTTTCAGAGTCGCTTCATGGTCGCGGGGCAGAGGGAACAGGCTGCCTCCAGCCTTTTGCCAATGCTAGCACGGGCGGCAGGGTTTTTCCTAATATTCGAATGTTCGAACAAACTTCTATAGTTCGAGCCATCGAAGGGCGGCGAGCCGTTTTTCGCCTCGATGCCGTCCTTGTTTCCTGGAGATTCCCAAGCATGTATCCCATCGACTTCCTGTGGCGCGCCGCCCACCGGTATCCCGGCCGGGTGGCCATCATCGGCCCCGCCGGCGAGCTGTCGTTCCGGGCGCTGGCAGACATGGTGCTGCAGCGAGCCGCCGCACTCACCGCGATCGACCCTGCGCCGCGCAGCCGGGTCTGCGTCGGGGCCGCGAACACGGTTGACCACCTGGTGGCGATCCTGGCAATCCTGGCCGCCGGCAAGGTGTGGATACCGCTGAACCCGCGCAACGGCGACCCCGAGCTGCACCGCATCGTTGATTTCGTCGAGCCGTCGCTGGTGCTGGCCGATGCCGAGATGGCGGCGCGGCTGGTGGGTATCACCGTGCCAGTGCGTCCGCTGGCAGACCTCGCTTGCCATGCGGGTGACGTCAACACGGTCATGATGGGACCCCACGGGCGCGGTGGTGTCCCCCTCGACGCCGCGCAGGCGATCAAGTTCACCGGCGGCTCGACGGGGTTCCCCAAGGGCGTGATCCAGCCGCTGCGCGCCTGGAACGCGAACATCGCCACCCAGATCCATGAACTGGGCCTGACGCCGGATGACCGCTACCTGGTGGCCGCGCCGATCACGCACGGCACCTCGACCTACATGCTGCCGTTGCTGGGCGCTGGCGGCGCATTGATCTTTCCGGCGCACAACAAGGCGGCGGCATTGCTTGATGCGGCGCAGGCCCATGGCGCGACGCTGTTCTTCGCGCCCCCGACGCTGATTCTGTCGCTGGTGGAAGAGCAGCGCCGCGCGCCCCGTGGGCTGCGTTCACTGCGCTACCTGGTCTACGGCGGCGCGCCGATGCGCCCGGAACAGATCCGCGATGCCCAGGCGGTGTTCGGTCCGATTCTCTGCACGTCCTTCGGCCAGACCGAGGCGCCGCAGATCATCACCTTCCTGCCGCCGGGCGACATGACCGGCACCAACCTGGCTTCCGTCGGAAAGCCATCGCTGCTGACCCGGGTTGCCATCGTCGACAAGCACGGCAACGTGCTCAAGGCCGGGGAGGAGGGTGAAATCGCCGTGCGCGGCGACCTGGTGATGAGCGGCTACCTGAAGGCGGAGCAAGAGACCCGCAAGACGCTGGTCGACGGCTGGCTGCGCACGGGCGATGCCGGGGTCCTTGATGAGCGCGGCTACCTGTTCCTGCGCGACCGTATCCGTGACGTGATCATCACCGGCGGCTTCAATGTCTACCCCAGCGATGTCGAGGTGGTGCTGTCCGCGCACCCCGCTGTCGCCGACTGCTCGGTGGTCGGCATCCCGGATGCCAAGTGGGGCGAGGCCGTCCACGCGGCCGTGCAACTGCGCCCGGGCATGCGTGTCGACGCCGCCGACCTGATTGCGCTGGTCAAGCGCGAGCTGGGCTCGGTCAAGACGCCCAAGCAAGTACACCTGTTCGATGCGCTGCCGCGCAGTGCGGTGGGCAAGGTGCTGAAGCCCGCGGTCCGGGCAACCATCGTGGGCACCGGGAGCGCATCATGAGCCAGCCGCAAGCGGGCGCCGCGCCGCGCACCAGGCTCTGCCACTACACCACGCAGGCGGTCTACTACGGCGACGATGACCTGGTGGGCGACCTGCTCGGCCAGGCCAGCTTTGTCGATGTCTTCATGAAGCAGACCTTCGGCAGCGCGCCGACCGCGGCCCAGCGCCGCATCGTCGAAGCGGTGTTGGTCACGCTGATGGAGCACGGCATGACGCCGAGTGCCATCGCCACGCGCATGATCTATGCGAGCTCGCCGGAAAACCTGCAGGCGGGTGTGGCGGCCGGCTTGCTTGCGGTGGCCAGCCAGTTCATCGGCACCATGGAGCCGGCCGCCGGCCTGCTTGACCAGATCGCGGTTGCCGGCGAAGCGGGCGCTGCCGAGGCGCAGCGCATTGCCCGGGACTACCGCGCCAGGCGCGAGGCGGTGCCTGGCTTTGGCCACCACCTGCACCGCCCGGACGATCCACGCGCCCTGGCCTTGCTGGCGCTGGCGCGCGAGCTTGGCACCCATGGCTCGCGCTGCGCCGCGCTGGCGCTGCTTGCCGCCGAGGTGGATGCCGCCGCCGGGCGCCATATCACCATCAACGCCACCGGTGCGATCGCCGCCGTGCTCGGCGACATCGGCATCCCGGCCAGGCTGATGCGCGGTTTTGCCGTGCTCAGCCGCACGGCTGGCCTGATCGCCCATATTGCCGAAGAGCAGCGCGAGCCATCGGGGCGGTTCATCTGGGACCTCGTTGACCACGCGATGAAGCCCCCACATCCCGCGGACCAGCCAGGCTGACGATCCCGGTACGGCCTTGCGCACCTTTTCCATCAGAAAACAGCAAGAGGAGACAACATGACACAAACGGACCAGTCCATTCAGCGCCATCACCACATCACGCTGAGCGTGGGCACCGCACAGGACGACTATGACTTCCACACCAAGGTGCTGTCGCTCAAGAGCGTGAAGAAGACGCTGATCTATGACGGCGGTACGCCGTTCTATCACCTGTACTACGGCAACGACGTCGGCGAGGAGAGCACCCTGATCACCTGCTTCCCGGTGGCGCATTTCGGGCGCAAGGGCAAGCGTGGCACGGGGCAGATCGGCAGCCTGGCGCTGTCGGTGCCGGTATCGGCGATTCCGTTCTGGGAGAAGCGCCTGGCCGACCATGGCTTCGAGGTCCGCCGTTCGGAACGGTTCGGGGAAACGGTGCTGGCATTCGCGCATCCCTGCGGTGTCGAGTACGAGCTGATCGGCATTGCCGACGATGCTCGTAAGCCTTACTCCAACGGCGAAGTGCCTGCGGAGCTGGCCGTCCGCGGCCTGCATACGATCGCGGTCAATGTGCGGGAAATGGAGACTTCGCAGGAGTTCATGCAGACCGGCTGGTCGGGCCGCGAGGTGGCACGCGACGGCAAGTACACCCGCTACGCATTTGGCGACGGCGGCTCCGGCAAGTTCGTCGACTATGCGCTCGAACCCGGCATGCCCCAGGCGAGCTGGACTTACGGCGAGGGTACGGTGCACCACTGCGCGTTCCAGGTCGAGGATCGCATGGTCCAGGACCTGGTCAAGGCCCGTCTCGAGGGGATGGGCCTGACCGATACGTCGGAGCGCAAGGACCGCGGGTATTTCGAGTCGATCTACGTGCGCACCCCCAGCGGTGCGATGTTCGAGGCCACGGTATCCAAGCCGGAAGCTTTCCTGATCGACGAGCCCTACGAACGCCTGGGCTCGGAGCTGAAAATCGCACCGCAGTTCGAGAGCCAGCGCGCCAGCATCCTGCAGTCGCTGGAAACCCTGAACTATTGAGAGAACGGGCATGGCAGGGCCAACGCCCTGCCGCTCGCCCATCGCCCGTTATGCCGGGAAGACTATGCCTGACATCAATCCCCACATGCAGACGCCGCTGAGCGTGTTCGATGCGCCGGCTGGCAACGCGAAGCTCGCCGCGATCCTGGTGCATGGGCGCGGCCAGTCCCCCGCGCTGATGCGCGAGCTGCTGGTCAGCCGCATCAGCCACCCCGGGGTCGCATGGTTCGCGCCGCTGGCGGCGGACAATTCCTGGTACCCGGAGCGCTTCATCGCCCCCCTCGACACCAATGAGCCGAGGCTCTCGCAGGCGCTGGAGCGCATCGACGTCCTATCCGAGGCGCTGCTGGCCATGGGCTTTCCTTACGCATCCCAGGTGCTGGTCGGGTTTTCACAGGGCGCTTGCCTCTGCAGCGAGTTCCTCTGGCGCCAGCGCCGCAGGTATGCGGGGCTGATCGCCTTCACCGGCGGACTGATCGGACCGCCCGGCATGCCCCGCGACGGCTCGCATCGCGAACTCGAAGGCATGCCGGTGCTGCTCTCCACCTGGGACCAGGATCCGCATGTGCCCGCCGACAGCGTGCGCGAGTCGGCCTCATGGTTCAGCGCGGTCGGCGCCGACGTCACCCTCAAGGTGGAGCCGGGCAGCGAGCATGGCATCCGCGACGCGGAAATCACCTATGCCAATACCCTCCTGGCTGCTTGCGCGCCGGGAACCTGTTGATCATCTGGAGCAGTCACCATGCAGTCATTCGTGCATGAATCCCGCGCTTGCCGCGTCGTCTTCGGCCGCGGCGCACGGCAACACCTTCCGCGCGAACTGGACCAACTGGGGCTGGGGCGGGTGCTGGTGCTGACCACCCCGGAGCAGGTGGCGCTCGGCCAGCAAATCGCCGATCTCCTCGGGGACCGCTGCGTCGGCGTCTACGGCGAAGCCGTGATGCATGTGCCCGCAGACGTCGCCCGCGCCGCGGTCCAAGCCGTGCATCGGGCCGGCGGCGATGGCTGCGTGGCCGTTGGCGGCGGCTCGACCATCGGCCTGGCCAAGGCGATCGCGCTCAACGCGGATTTGCCTATCATCGCCTTGCCGACGACCTATGCCGGCTCCGAGATGACGCCGCTCTACGCCATCACCGAGGGCGGTCTGAAACACGCCGGCCGCGACTGGCGCGTGGCGCCGCGCAGCGTTATCTACGATCCGGATCTGACGCTGACGCTGCCCCAGGGCCTCACCATGACCAGCGGCATGAATGCCATCGCCCATGCGGCCGAAGGCCTGTACGCAAGCGACGGCAATCCGGTCTACAGCCTGATGGCGGAGGAGGGCATCCGCGCCCTGGCCAGTGCGCTGACATGCCTGAAGCGCGCTCCCACGGATGCCGATGCGCGCGGCGACGCGCTGTACGGCGCCTGGCTGTGCGCCACCGTGCTGGGCAACCTGCAGATGGGTCTCCACCACAAGCTGTGCCATACGCTGGGTGGCAGCTTCAACCTGCCGCATGCGGAAGTCCACACCGTCATGCTGCCTTACGCGCTGGCCTACAACGCCGCGTCGGCGCCGCAGGCGATGGCGCGCATTGCCCGCGCACTGGGTCGCGGGCCCGCCCCCGCCGGCCTGCGCGAGCTGGGCGCGGCGCTTGGCGTGCCGCGGTCCCTGCGCGAGATCGGCATGCCGGCGCACGGCCTCGATCATGCCGCGGACCTGGTGGTGCAGACGCCATATCCCAATCCGCGCCCGATCGAACGCGGGCAGGTCCGGGAGCTGTTGCAGCGGGCCTACGAAGGCGCCGATCCGGCCTGACCGGCGAGCCGCCTGAACGAGAACACCCATCCTGATCCCATACCAGCGCGCAGGGTCCGATGACCGGGCGCCGCAGTGGAGTTACTTGCCATGCCATACATCATTCGCGGCTACTTCCGGCAGGACGTTGCGCAGGCGCGCCTCAAGCTTCGCCCTGAACATATCCGCCACATCCTGTCCAGGTTGCCGGAGATCGTCTGCGCCGGTGCGTTGTGCGGGGAGGACCAGCGTCCGCAAGGCCTGTTTCTCGCCGTCGGCTGCACCGACAGAGAGCAGGCGCAATTACTGATCGCGGACGATCCGTACTGCCGCGCAGGCTTGTTCGAACGGATCGAGATCGAACCCTTCCTGCAATTCGTCCCGCATCCCAACCCGCGCATCCTGCACGAGGAACTGGAGCGCGCGCTGCAGAGCGCAACCATGGCTGCGCGATAAACCTGCCCGGCGCCGGCTAGCGTCCGCGTAGCCGCCGCGTATCCCCTGAGCTTGCCATGCAGTGAAACCCTGCGGGGCGGAATTCGCCCGCGGCCGGCGCAGCCTTGCGCATCCTATTCAGAGAGAAGACCTGAACCATGCAACGTATCAAACGCATCCTGCTGTCCGGCTTGCCCGTGGCCATCATTGGCGGGCTTCTTTATGCCGGCTTGTTCGTCAAGCCCAAGCCGGCAGGCAAGTCCGTCGCGCAGCCGCTGGTGGAACGCGGCGACGCCTTCTACGGCCTCGCCGTGCTGCCCGATGGCCGCATGTGGGCCGTGGGCACGAACGGGAAGATCCTGCACAGCGACGATGCGGGACAGGGCTGGCACATGCAGCGCACCGCCAGCCAGGAGACCTTGCAGGACATCGCCGCCTGGGATGCGCGCCGCGCGGTGGCGGTCGGCAATGAGGGTGTGGTCCTGACCACGGCCGACGCCGGCCTGACCTGGGCCCCGGCGCAGGCACCCAGGTCAGCCATCAGCAACAAGCTGATGCGCGTCCATGTGAGCCAGGACGGCAGTGCGTGGGCGGTCGGCAGCGGCGGCGTGCTGCTGCGCTCGCGGGACTACGGCAAGCGCTGGGAGTCCGCGGCGCAGGGCGAGGACACCGCATGGAACGGCATCGCCTTCGACGGGCCGCGCGGCTGCGTGGTGGGCGAGTTCGGCCGCATCCGCATCACCGGCGATGCCGGCGAGCGCTGGACCAGCGTCGCCAGCCCGGTCAAGCACAGCCTGATGTCGGTCAGGTTCAGGGATTCCAGCCACGCCATTGCCGTGGGCCTCGGCGGAACCGTGCTGGTCAGCGACAACGGCGGCGCCAGCTGGACGCAGGCCGCCAGGGCCACCGACGAGGACCTGCTCGACGTCGCCTGGGACGGCAGCCAATGGATCGCCGTGGGAGACAAGGGGGTGGTGCTGGTGGCCGGCCCGGATGCAGGCAGCTGGCGGCTGACGCGGTTCGAGCCGCTGGACCGCCGCTGGTACACGCGCGTGCAGCCGCACGGCGGCAAGTACTACGCCACGGGCTCGCGCCTTGCCGTCAAGGAAGCGGCAGCCCTGTAGACGCATTGTCCAGGGACGACCGAAGAATATGGAGGAGAACATGAATACGACAGAACAGGGCAGGCTCGAACGCTTCGTCGAGTCCTGCATACGCCGGCGGGCCTACGTGACCGGCATCTTCCTGCTGGTCACGGCAGTGATGCTGGTGGCCGCGCTGCGGGTGGAGGTCAGGACGGTCTTCGAAGACCTGCTGCCGCGCAGCCATCCCTATATCCAGGTCCATGAGCAGTACAAGCAAGCGTTCGGCGGCTCGAACGTGGTCAGCCTCGTGCTCGAGGCCGAGCAGGGCGACATCTTCAACACCGCGTTCCTCACCAAGGTGAAGTCGGTCACGTCCGCCCTGCAACAGGTGGACGGGGCGAACCAGTTCCAGATCGTTTCGCTGGCATCGCGCAAGCTCAAGGAAATCCGCGGCTCGACCGAGGCCATCGATTCCAGCCCGCTGATGTGGCCCGATGTCCCGCAGGACCAGTCGGGGCTGGAGGCCCTGAAGCAGGCCGTGCTGAATAATCCCCTGGTCTATGGCGCCTATGTCTCGAAGGACCTCAAGGCTGCGCTGGTCACGGTGGACTTCTATGAAGGCGCCGCCGACTACAACAAGATCTTTCCGCAGGTGAGGGCGATCGCCGATGCCGCGCGCGGCGACGGCGTGCGGGTGCGCGTGACCGGCGAGCCCATCCTCTACGGCTGGGTCAACCACTTCCTGCCGGAGACGCTGCACATCTTCCTGCTGACGATCGGTTGCCTGGTGCTGCTGCTCTTCGTCATCGCCCGTACCTGGCGCGGCACGCTGCTGCCGCTGCTGGCGGGCCTGAGCAGTGCCATCTGGGCGCTCGGTGCCGCGCGCCTGCTGGGCTATAACCTGGATCCGCTGGTGATCGTGATCGCCTTCCTGATCACCGCGCGCGCCATCTCGCATTCGGTGCAGCTGGTGTCGCGCTTCGACGAAGAGCTTGCCGCGGGCGCGGACACCACGCGCGCGGCGGCCAAGGCCAGCATGCTGCAGCTGTTCAAGCCAGGCATGCTGGGCGTGGTGGCCGACGCGGGCTGCATGATCGTGGTGGTGCTGACGCCGATTCCGCTGATGCACAAGGTGTCAATCATCGGCACGGTGTGGGTGATGACGATCGCATTGAGTGCCTGCGTGATGACGCCGGTGCTGCTTTCGTGGGTGCACTACCCGCGCGGGTATGCCCATCGGCTGGATCTCGGGCCCGGCATCGACCGCATTTTGGGCGTCTGCGTGCGCAGCGCCACCTCGCGCTGGCGCTATGCAGTGCTGGCCGGGGCGGCGGCGGTGTTTGGCGTGTCGGCGTGGTACGCGACCCGTATCCAGGTGGGAGATGCCCAGCCTGGCTCACCCATCCTCTGGCAGGACTCTGCCTACAACCGCGATGCGGCGGCCATCAACCGGCAGTTCCAGGGCGCTGACCGGCTGTACGCGGTGTTCGCGGGGCACCAGCCTAACGCGGTCAAGTCGCCCGCGGTGCTGGCGAGCATGGCGGGCATGCAGCGCTACATGGCGGCCCAGCCAGAGATCGGCGGCAGCGCGTCGATCGCGGACGTGATCCCGATGGTGCGCCGCGTACTGAACGAGAACAACCCGCGCTACCAGGAGCTCGGCCGCACGGCACAGGAGAACGGCGAGCTGATGTACATGTTCGTGTCGGGTTCCGATCCCGGCGACATGGCGCGCTTCACTGATGCCCAGGCCCGGGATGCATCGGTGACGTTCTACTTCCGCGACCACCAGGGCGAGAGCATCCGCACCGCCATGGCGCGGCTCAAGGCCTACGTCGATGCCCATCCGCTGGCGGAGGGCAGCTACCGCCTGGCGGGCGGCCTGGTCGGGGTGCTGGCTGCGGTCAACGAGGTGATTCTCGCCGGCCAGATCGAAAGCATCGCGCTGGCCTTGCTGGTGTTGGTGATCTGCTGCGCGGTCGCCTACCGCTCGGTCACGGCGGGCATCTTCTTCATGGTGCCGGTGATCCTGTCCAACACCATCACCTTCAGCTACATGGCGTGGAAAGGCATCGGCATGAACCTCAGCACGCTGCCGGTGGCCGCGCTGGGTATCGGCCTCGGGGTCGACTACGCCTTCTACATCGTCGACGGCATCAAGGAAAAGATCGCCGAGGGCAAGGACCTGTCCGCGGCCACCATCGCCTCGCTGCTGGGCGCCGGCCGTGGCGTGGTCGTGACCGCGCTGACGCTGACCACCAGCGTCGTGCTGTGGTGCGCATCCTCGCTGAGGTTTCAGGCCGATATGGGCGTGTTGATGGCGATCTGGCTCTTCGTCTCGGCGCTCAGTGCCCTGTTCATCATGCCGGCAATGGTGCTGGTGTTCCGGCCGGCATTCATCGTGAAGGCGGCAGGCGAGCGAACGGCGCCCGGCGGCGGCCAGGATCTCGCCATGCGCGCAGTGCCCGAGGCCTAGCGCCTCGGCCAGTCAAAAGAAATAAAAGCAAACACCAACAGGAGGAGACCGTGACATTGAATTCTTGGGGAGAGCGGCGCATGAAGTCCGGCGCCGCAGGCCTGGCGCTGATGCTGCTGGCGGCGTCGCCAAACGCGCTCGCCGCGGATGCGGAAGAGGCTGGCGCGACGGCCGCGGCCAGCGCGGAAAGCGCCGACGGCGGCGACGGTAAATCAGATGACTACAGCTTCCGCCTGGGCGGCTATGCGCGCACGTGGGCCTCTTTCAATCTGCAGAATCCGCCGGAGACCAGCCGCAATGACCGGTTTTCGCCATCCATGCTGCGCGCGGCGCTGCTGCTCAATGCCGACGCGAAAACCGGACCGGTCACATGGAAGGTGGTCGGGCGGGCCGAAGGGGAGTACAAGACGCGATACCTGAAGGACCTGGAGCAACTGAATCGGTCCAACTCGCCAGGCGGGCCGGGCAGCCGGCTGATGGACCAGTATGACCAGGCCGACCTGCGCGAGTACTACATGGAGTTCGCGCCCGTGGAGCGGGTCAACTTCCGCATCGGCAAGCAGCAGGTCGTCTGGGGCGAGACCGATTTCTTCCGCGCCCTGGATCTCGTCAATGGCTTCGATTACCGCTGGCGCTCCTTCCTGGAGCGCGAAGGCGACGAACTGCGCAAGCCGTTGTTCCTGGTCAAGGCCAAGGTCAATGTGCCGGAGGCGGACGGCAGCCTGCAATTGCTGTATCGGCCAGGCATCGACCGGAACCGGGACATCGGCAACAGCTACGATCTCTACGGCGGCCGCTGGGCGGGGCAGCCTTACAAGGGCGTCGACTTCCTGGCGCCCGGCGCGCTGAACTACAACTATCGCCACCCGGGAGCGAATGTCAGCGATCAGACCGGAGGCGTACGCTGGGAAGGGATCGCGGGACCGGTGAACTATTCGCTGGCCTACCTGAAGACATTCAACAACGACCCGGTGGTGAACTCGGCCTTCGCGCCTTCGGGTGCCGCGCCGACCGGCGCGCTCGGGGATTTCATCTTCCCCAAGATCGACCTGTTCGGCGCCACCGTCAGCGGCTATGTGCCCGCCATCGACTCCGTGCTGAGCACGGAGCTGGTCTACACGCGCAACGCGCCTTACAACATCGGCACCAGCTTCTTTGGCGGTGCCCTGCCGGGCTTTGGCGGGATCATCAAGAAGGACGTGGTCACCACTATGTTCCGGATCGACAAGAGCCTGAACCTGACGAAGCTGCTGGGCACCAGCCGGCCGTCATTCTTCTCGGTCCAGGTGTTCGACAAATGGATCCAGAACTACAAGCGGTCGGACGATATCGTCAACCTGGTGGGCTATGGCGCCGCGGCCAAGGAGCACTCCACCATCGCCACGGTGATACTGGGGCTGAATTACAGGAACGACAAGATCAATCCGCAGCTTGCCGCGGGGGTGGACCTGCAGGGCCGCGGGGGCTTCCTGATCCCGAGCGTGGAGTTCGTCTACGGCGACCACTGGCGCCTGGTGCTGGAGGCGGATCTGTTCTTTTCCAAGAACAAACGTCAGCCCGGCCAGGTGGAGGGGTCGACGCGCCTGTTCGGCACCTTTGCCAACAATAGTCAGTTCCTGGCCCGCCTGACGCGACAGTTCTGACAGTTCCAAATAAGGAGATACATCATGTATCGCATCCAGAAGACACTCGCGCTGTGCATGCTTGCCGCGCTAGGCGGCACTCTTGCCGTCGCCGCTGAACTGCCCGCCGGCACCGTGATCGACAAGGCCAACATCGACAAGGTCAAGAACGACACCTTCGACGGCCACACCATTGCGAGCCTGCTGACCGAGAAGCTTGAATGGCAGATCCGCAATACCGGCCTGACGATTCCGCTTGGCCACGCCAAGCCCGTGCAGCTCGATCCCAAGTACCTTGAGGCGACCCGCAAGAACGCGGGCAAGGCGCAGTTCGATGAAAAGACGCGCGAGGTCACGGGTTGGGAGGCCGGCATTCCCTTCCCGCAAGTCAGCCAGAACGACCCCTTTGCCGGCGACAAGCTGATCTGGAACTTCTATTACGCCTCACCGGAAGGGGACGTCATCAACAACAAGGTCACCTTCCTGATGATCAGCGGCGACAAGGGCCTGGAGTCGACGCAGGACTGGGTGTTCCAGCGCTATTACATGAAGGGACGGCTCAGCGGCGACAAGCCGGTGCTGGGGGATGGCAGCGTGCTCAGCAAGACGCTGTTCGCCGCGACCGCGCCGGAGGATATCCGCGGGCTGGGCACGTTCACCATCCGCTATGACAGCCCGAAGGTGGAAGACAGCTGGGCCTATATCAAGTCGGCCCGGCGCACGCGGCGCCTGTCCGGCGGGGCGTGGATGGACCCGGTGGGTGGGCTCGATGTGCTGAACGACGACATCTACGTCTGGAACGCCAGGCCCTCGTGGTATCCGAAGATCAAGCTGGTGGGCAAGCGCTGGATCCTGGCAATTTCGGATGCCAGGCTCGGCTACACCCCGTCGAAGAAGGGGACGCCGGACGAATGGAAGACCGTGGACCTGAAAAACGCGCCGTACTGGAACCCGGTGCAGACCTGGCAACCGCGCGAGGTGTGGGTGATCGAAGGCACGCCGCCGGGCGAGCACCCGTACGGCAAGAAGGTGGTCTATATGGACGTGAACTATCCGCGCGTCTACATGGGCGAAGCCTATGACAAGAAGGGCGAGTTCTGGAAGTTCATCAACTTCCATATGACCCCGTCAGTGGGCGAGGACGGTACCAAGTACTCTTCTTCGATCCAGGGCGACATCATCGATTTCAAGGCGCGCCACGCTTCGATCTACATGTTCCGCGGCTACAAGCTCAATGAAGCGAAGATCAAGGAAGGCGACATGACCTACAGCGCGTTGGAGTCCATCGCCAAGTAACAAGCCGACCTTCACAAGCGCGGCCCGGACCGCGCTTCTTCTGGTGCCAGGCCCGCCCGGGGGCGTGCCGGCCAAGGATTCAGGGATCATGGAAATCAAGATAATGACGGATGAACAGCGCAAGGCGGTTGCGCTGGAGTATTTCAAGCGCATGGACCGCGGCGAGAGCGTGCTCGATCTCTTTGACGAGCATGCCGAGTTCTGCTTTCCCAAATGGGGAGTGGCGCACGGCCGCGCGCAGATCGAGCAGCTGTTCGGGGACCTGATGGGAATCCTGGAGTCGGTCCGCCATGATATCGCCCATGCCAACTTCATCCAGCAGGGCGACTTGCTGGTGGTGGAGGGCACCTCGGCCGGAAGCCTCAAGAGCGGCGAGACCTGGCGCGCGGACGTCACCCACGCCGGGCGCTGGTGCGATGTGTTCGAAATCCGCGACTTCCGCATCCAGCGCTGCTATGTCTACCTGGATCCCGACTATGGCGGGCAGGATGTCGGGCGCTATCCGTGGCTGCGCCAGCGGCACGAGGGCAAGGGCGGGGCAGCGTAGTCCGCCGTGCTCCCCGGGGCCAGGTGACGGCCCCCATGCCGCGGGTGGATAATCCGCGTCATGGAAATCAAATGGCTTGAAGACTTCGTCAGCCTGGCCGAGACGCACAGCTTCTCGCGCTCGGCCGAGCTGCGCCACGTCACGCAGCCCGCGTTCTCGCGCCGCATCCAGTCGCTGGAGGCGTGGGTCGGCACCGAACTGATCGACCGCTCGAGCTACCCCACCAGCCTGACCCCGGCCGGCAAGGTGTTCTACGAGCAGGCGCTGGCCATGCTGGCGCAGGTCAGCGAGACCCGCGCGCTGATGCGCGGCCAGCGCTCGGCCAACGCCCAGGTGCTGGAGTTCGCGGTGCCGCATACGCTGTCGCTGACCTTCTTCCCGGAATGGCTCAAGGCGCTGGAGCGCAGGATCGGCACGCTGCCGTGCCGGCTGCGCGCGCTCAACGTCCACGACGCGGTGCTGATGCTGGTGGAAGGCGGCTGCGACCTGGTGATGGTCTACCACCACGCGCGCCAGGCGATCCAGCTGGATCCGGCCCGGTACGACATGCTGGTGCTTGGTACCGAGCGGCTGTCGCCCTACAGCGTGCCGGACGCTGCCGGCAAGCCGCAGTTCCGGCTGCCCGGCACCGACAAGAAGCCGGTGCCCTTCCTCAGCTACACGCCCAACGCCTTCCTCGGCCGCATGGTCGACCTGCTGCTGGCCGACACCTCCGAGGCGCTCAAGCTCGACAAATGCTACGAGACCGACATGGCCGAGGCGCTCAAGGTGATGGCGCTGGCCGGCCACGGCATGGCCTTCCTGCCCGAAAGCGCGGTGCGCGAGGACGTGGCCGCGGGCCGGCTGGTGCGGGCCGAGTCGGCGCGCGGGCTGCCGTTGTCGATCGATATGGAAATCCGCCTGTACCGCGAGCGCCCGGGCGAGAACGGCAACGAACGCCGCGCCGGCGCACGGCGCAAGCGCCAGCTGGTCGACCAGGTGTGGTCGACCTTGTCGGCGGCCCAGTCCGCCCAGCCGGCTGGCTCCCCAGTTTCCGCCAGATGACAACGTTATGCAGGTTTTGCATGACCGGATGAGCAAACGGCATTGGATTCGGGCGGGGCGCCAGCCCTAAGCTTGCGGGCATTCTTCACACCGGAACCAACCGATGTCTTCCGCAGCACCGACCAATATTGCTGGCCAAAAGCACGCACTCCCGTCTTACCTCAATGCCGACAATCTCGGCCCCTGGGGCATCTACCTGCAGCAGGTCGACCGTGTCACGCCTTACCTGGGCTCGCTGGCACGCTGGGTCGAAACCCTCAAGCGCCCCAAGCGCGCGATGATCGTCGACGTTCCCATCGAACTGGATAACGGCACCATTGCCCATTTCGAGGGCTATCGGGTGCAGCACAACCTGTCGCGCGGCCCGGGCAAGGGCGGGGTGCGCTTCCACCAGGACGTGACCCTGTCCGAGGTGATGGCGCTGTCGGCCTGGATGTCGGTGAAGAATGCCGCGGTCAACGTGCCCTACGGCGGTGCCAAGGGCGGCATCCGCGTCGATCCGCGCACGCTCTCGCACGCCGAGCTGGAACGCCTGACGCGCCGCTACACCAGCGAAATCAACATCATCATCGGGCCGAGCAAGGATATTCCGGCGCCGGACGTGAACACCAACGCCCAGGTCATGGCCTGGATGATGGACACGTACTCGATGAACTCCGGCAGCACGGCCACCGGCGTGGTGACCGGCAAGCCGATCTCGCTGGGCGGCTCGCTCGGCCGCCACGAAGCCACCGGCCGCGGCGTGTTCGTGGTCGGCTCCGAGGCCGCGCGCAATATCGGCCTGGAGATCAAGGGCGCGCGCGTGGCGGTGCAGGGCTTCGGTAACGTGGGCGCGGTGGCGGCCAAGCTGTTCCATGAGGCCGGCGCCAAGGTGGTGGCGGTGCAGGACCACCGCACCACGCTGTTCGACCCGGCCGGCCTGGACGTGCCGGCGATGATGGAATACGCCTCGCACAGCGGCACCATCGAAGGCTTCCGCGGCGAAGTCCTGCGTACCGAGCAGTTCTGGGAAGTCGACTGCGACATCCTGATCCCGGCCGCGCTGGAAGGCCAGATCACGGTGCAGAACGCGCCCAAGATCACGGCAAAGCTGGTGATTGAAGGCGCCAACGGCCCGACCACGCCGCAAGCCGACGATATCCTGCGCGAGCGCAATATCCTGGTCTGTCCCGACGTGATCGCCAACGCCGGCGGCGTGACCGTGTCCTACTTCGAATGGGTGCAGGACTTCTCCAGCTTCTTCTGGACCGAGGAGGAGATCAACCAGCGCCTGGTACGGATCATGCAAGAAGCCTTCCGGGCAATCTGGCAAGTGGCACAGGACAACAAGGTGACGCTGCGCACGGCGGCGTTTATCGTGGCCTGCACGCGGATCCTGCAGGCGCGCGAGATGCGCGGCCTGTATCCCTGATCTGGGCACGGGAAACGGGACAAGGCACTGCCATGGTGCAATGCAATAATCGTCCCGCTCCCCATGGGTCATGACCGCCAGACGCGGTCTCCGGCAAGCGCCGGAGACCGCGTTGTCGTATCCGGACGCCGTGCGCAGTGATTGCCCTGAAGTGGGGTTCTAGGAGAAAACCCAGTTGTATTGCGGCGGATGCTGCGCAATACTGTTTCACCAGTGGGGGTTTTATCTCTAGAATCCCGCTTTCTCTTCATGGTCAAGGAGATGTTATGAATTTTGCCAAGCTGGCTGCCCTGATGATTGCCGGGGGCGTGATGTGCGGGACGGCACAGGCAGCTGAACAACTGACGGGCACGCTGAAGAAGATCAAGGACACCGGCGTCATCACGCTGGGCGTGCGCGAGTCGTCGATTCCGTTCAATTACAACCTGGGCGGCGTGCGCCAGGTCGGCTATTCCTACGATATCAACATGAAGATCGTGGAAGCCATCAAGGACCAGCTGAAGCTGCCGAACCTGCAGGTCAAGGAAATCCCGATCACCTCGCAGAACCGCATCACGCTGCTGCAGAACGGCACCATCGACATCGAGTGCGGCTCCACCACCAACAACCTGGAGCGCCAGAAGCAGGTTGGGTTCACCAACTCCATCTTCATCATCGGCACGCGCATCATGGTGAAGAAGGACGCCGGCATCAAGGACTGGGCCGACCTGAAGGGCAAGAACGTCGTCACCACCGCCGGCACCACGTCGGAGCGCCTGCTGCGCAAGATGAACGACGACCAGAAGCTGGGGGTGAACATCATCAGCACCAAGGACCATGGCCAGTCGTTCCTGACGCTTGAGTCGGGGCGCGCGGTCGCGTTCATGATGGACGACGCGCTGCTGTACGGCGAGCGCGCCAAGGCCAAGAACCCGGCCGACTGGATCGTGGTGGGCAAGCCGCAATCGCGCGAGTCCTATGGCTGCATGATCCGCAAGGACGATCCGCAGTTCAAGAAGCTGTCCGATACCGTGATCTCCGGCATGATGAAGGACGGTTCGATCAACACCCTGTACACCAAGTGGTTCATGACGCCGGTGCCGCCGAAGGGCCTCAACCTGGACTTCCCGCTGTCCGAAGACATGAAGGCGTTGTTCAAGACGCCGAACGACAAGGCGCTGGACTGACCTGCCGTTGACAGCAGTGTGAAACGGAAGGCATGTCCTTCCGTTTCTTTTTGAGGACGCAACATGAACTACAACTGGCATTGGGCAGTTTTCCTCGAACAGGCCGCCCAGAACGAGACCTACCTGGACTGGATGATCTCGGGCCTGAAGGTAACGCTCGCCCTGGGACTCTCGTCCTGGGTCATCGCCCTGGTCATCGGTTCGGTGCTCGGCGTGCTGCGCACCGTGCCCAACAAGTGGCTAGCGGGCATCGCCGCCACCTATGTGGAAATCTTCCGCAACATCCCGCTGCTGGTGCAGCTGTTCATCTGGTATTTCGTCGCGCCCGAGCTGCTGCCCGGCGGCGAGGCGATCAAGCAGATGAACCCGTTCGCGCAGCAGTTCCTGGCCGCCATGCTGTGCCTGGGCACCTTCACCGCCGCGCGGGTCTGTGAGCAGGTGCGCTCGGGCATCAACTCGCTGGCGCGCGGGCAGAAGAATGCCGGCCTGGCGATGGGCTTCACGCTGCCGCAGACGTACCGCCACGTGCTGCTGCCGATGGCGTTCCGCGTGATCGTGCCGCCGCTGACTTCCGAATTCCTGAACATCTTCAAGAACTCGGCGGTGGCTTCGACCATCGGCCTGCTGGAACTGGCGGCGCAGGGCCGGCAACTGGTGGACTACACCGCGCGCCCGTATGAATCGTTCATCGCGGTCACGCTGATGTACGCGCTGATCAACGTGACGGTGATGCTGATCATGCGCTGGGTGGAAGCCCGCACGCGCGTGCCCGGCTTTATCGGCGGCAAGTAAGGGGGCGCCATGGCTTATTCCTTCGATTTCACTTCCATCACCCCTGCCACGCTCGAGGTCCTGGGCGAGGGCATGATGGTCTCGCTCAAGATCACCGTCACCGCGGTGGTGGTGGGCATCGTCTGGGGCACCATCCTGGCGATGATGCGGCTGTCGTCGTTCAGGCTGCTGAACTGGTTTGCGCAGGGGTACGTGACCATCTTCCGCTCCATCCCGCTGGTGATGGTGCTGTTGTGGTTCTTCCTGATCATTCCGCAGGTGCTGCAGAACCTGTTCAACCTGTCGCCGGCGACCGACCTGCGCATGACGTCCGCGCTGGTGGCCTTTGCGCTGTTCGAGGCCGCGTACTACTCGGAAATCATCCGCGCGGGCATCCAGAGCGTGTCGCGCGGGCAGATGTTCGCGGCGCAGGCGCTGGGCATGACCTATGGCCAGTCGATGCGGCTGGTGATCCTGCCGCAGGCGTTCCGCAACATGGTGCCGCTGCTGCTGACCCAGGGCATCATCCTGTTCCAGGATACGTCGCTGGTCTACGTCAGCGCGCTGGCCGACTTCTTCGGCCAGGCCTACGGCATCGGCGAACGTGACGGCCGCATCGTCGAGATGCTGCTGTTCGCCGGCGTGGTGTACTTCGTTATCTGCTTCTCCGCTTCGCTGCTGGTCAAGCGTTACCAGAAAAAGGTGGCTGTATGATCGAAATCAACAATGTCTCCAAGTGGTACGGCGCCTTCCAGGTGCTGACCGACTGCACCACCAAGGTCGCCAAGGGTGAAGTGGTGGTGGTGTGCGGCCCGTCCGGGTCGGGCAAGTCCACGCTGATCAAGACCGTCAACGCGCTTGAGCCGTTCCAGAAGGGCGATATCCTGGTCGACGGCACCTCGGTGGGCAATCCCAAGACCAACCTGCCCAAGCTGCGCTCGCGCGTGGGCATGGTGTTCCAGAACTTCGAGCTGTTCCCGCACCTGTCGATCACCGAGAACCTGACCATCGCGCAGATGAAGGTGCTCGGCCGCTCCAAGGACGAGGCCATGGCCAAGGGCCTGAAGTACCTGGACCGCGTGGGCCTGAAGAGCCAGGCAGAGAAGTACCCGGGCCAGCTGTCGGGCGGCCAGCAGCAGCGCGTGGCGATCGCCCGTGCGCTGTCGATGGACCCGATCTGCATGCTGTTCGACGAGCCGACTTCGGCGCTGGACCCGGAGATGGTCAACGAAGTGCTGGACGTGATGGTGCAGCTGGCGCAGGAAGGCATGACCATGATGTGCGTAACCCACGAAATGGGCTTCGCGCGCAAGGTGGCCAACCGCGTGATCTTCATGGACCAGGGCAAGATCGTCGAGGACTGCGAGAAGGAGGAGTTCTTCGGCAATATCGAACACCGCTCCGAGCGCGCCAGGCAGTTCCTGTCGAAGATCCTGCATCATTGACCGGCCTGGCAGGGCAATCAAAAAGGGACGCCGAGGCGTCCCTTTTTTCGTTCCCGATGGCTCAGGTGCAGGCCGTGTTGGCCGCGTTCTTCGCCTGCACTTCCGGCGGGATCGGCACCGTCAGCGTCATGGTCGGGTGCCCGTCCTCGAACATGATCAGCTCGCCCGGGGCGAAGCGGGTCCAGGTCTCGTTGTCGGTCAGCGGCTGGGTGGCGATCACCGCCACACGGTCGTCCGGCGTGGTGACCTGGGCGAAGTCGATCGACAGGTCGGCGTCGATCAGGTGCGCGGTCGAGAACGGCCACTGCCGCACGATGTAGTACAGGTGCGTGGAGCAGTGCGCGAACTGGGCCTGGCCGTTGCACAGCAGGTAGTTGAACACGCCATGCAGCGTGATCTCGCGGGTGATGTCGGCCAGCGCATGGCACAGCTCGTTCAGCGGCGGCTGCGAACCCGGGAAGCGCTTGCGCAGGCCCTGCATCAGCGTGCAGAAAGCCAGTTCGCTGTCGGTATCGCCCACCGGCTGGTAGACGCCGGACAGGAACGGGGTGAAGCCCTTCAGGTCGCCGTTATGGGCAAAGATCCAGTGCCGGCCCCACAGCTCGCGCATGAAAGGGTGGCAGTTCTCCAGCAGCACGGTGCCCTGCGTGGCCTTGCGGATATGCGAGATGACGTTCTTGGACTTGATCGGGTAGCGCTTGATCAGGTCCGCCACCGGCGAGGTGCCGGCGGACTGGTTGTCGATAAACAGGCGGCAGGCCTTGTCCTCGAAGAAGGCGACACCGAAGCCGTCGGCGTGATGGTCGGTCAGGCCACCGCGCGCGGCAAAGCCGGTGAAGGAGAACGTCACGTCGGTCGGCGTGGCGCAGTTCATGCCTAGCAGCTGGCACATATCGGGGCACCGGTCGGCAGCGGGCTGCCGCTTTGCAATAGAATGCAGACATTATCCCGCGCACCCGGGCCGCTGCCAAGCAGCGTCGGCCGGCCGCGCGCGGCGACCGGCCATCCTGCACGTATCTCCCCAATAACCATGCGCCAATACAAGATCGCCGTGATTCCCGGAGACGGAATCGGCACGGAAGTCATGCCCGAGGGCATCCGCGTGATGGACGCCGCGGCGCGCCGCTTCGGCATCGACTTCCAGTGGGACCACTTCGACTTTTCCAGCTGCGACTACTACGCCCGCCACGGCAAGATGCTGCCGGACGACTGGTTCGACACGCTGGTCAAGTACGACGCCATCTACTTCGGGGCGGTGGGCTGGCCTGATGCCGTGCCTGACCACGTCTCGCTGTGGGGCTCGCTGCTGCAGTTCCGGCGCTCGTTTGACCAGTATGTGAACCTGCGCCCGGTGCGGCTGATGCCCGGGATCAGGAGCCCGCTGGCCGGCCGTCAGCCTGGTGATATCGACTTTTACGTGGTGCGCGAGAATACCGAGGGCGAGTATTCCAGCATCGGCGGGCGCATGTTCCCGGGCACCGAGCGCGAGATCGTGGTGCAGGAAACCGTGATGAGCCGTACCGGCGTCGACCGCATCCTGAAGTTTGCCTTCGAACTGGCGCAGAAGCGGCCGAAGAAGCACCTGACGTCGGCGACCAAGTCCAATGGCATCTCGATCACCATGCCGTACTGGGACGAGCGCGTCGAGGCGATGGCGGCCAGCTATCCCGGCATCAAGGTCGACAAGTACCACATCGACATCCTGACCGCGCATTTCGTCCAGCATCCGGACTGGTTCGACGTGGTGGTGGCCAGCAACCTGTTCGGCGACATCCTGTCCGACCTGGGCCCGGCCTGCACCGGCACCATCGGCATCGCGCCGTCGGGCAATATCAACCCCGACCGCACCTTCCCCAGCCTGTTCGAGCCGGTGCACGGCTCGGCCCCGGATATTGCCGGGCGCGGCGTGGCCAACCCGATCGGCCAGATCTGGTGCGGCGCCATGATGCTGGAGCACCTGGGCCATGAAGCAGCCGGAGCCGCCGTGCTGGGCGCGATCGAGAAGGTGCTGGCCGCGGGCCCCGAACATGCGCCGCTGACGCGCGACATCGGCGGCAGGGCCGGCACGGCCGACCTGGGCCTGGCTATCGCGGAGGCGCTGTGAGCGCGGCGGTCGCGGGCGATCCCCGCGCCTTGCTGCTGGACAGCTTCCACGCCGCGGTGGCGGCGGCCGATCCGCTGCAGATCGTGGCGCAGCACCTGCCGCCCCCCCACGTGGGCGGCCGCACACTGGTGGTGGGCGCGGGCAAGGCCGCGGCGTCGATGGCGGCGGCGGTCGAGCGTGCCTACGCCGGCAAGGCCACGCTGGAGGGGCTGGTGGTCACGCGCTACGCGCACGGGCTGCCGACCGACCATATCCGCGTGATCGAAGCCGGCCATCCGGTGCCCGATGAGGCAGGCGAGCAGGCCGCCGCCGATATCCTGGCCAGCGTGCAGTCGCTGACGCCGCAGGACCGGCTGCTGGTGCTGGTGTCGGGCGGCGGCTCCAGCCTGCTGTCGCTGCCGGCCGAAGGCATCCCGATGGCTGACCTGAAGGCCACCACCCGGGAACTGCTGCGCTGTGGCGCGCCGATCACCGAGATGAATATCGTGCGCAAGCATGTCTCGCGCATCCAGGGCGGGCGGCTGGCGCAGGCAAGCCATGCGCCGATGACCACGCTGATCGTCTCGGACGTGGCCGGCGACGACCCCAGCGCGATCGCCTCGGGCCCGACCGTGGCCGACCCGAGCACCTTTGCCGATGCGCTGGAGATCCTGCGCCGCTGGGGCGCGCAGGTGCCGGCCAGCGTGCAGGCGCACCTGGAGCGCGGCGCCCGCGGCGAGGTGCCGGAGACGCCCAAGCCGGGCGATGCGCTGTTCGCCCGGATCGACAACCGCATGATCGCCACCGCCCATGGCAGCTTGCAGGCGGCCGCGGCGCTGTTCCGCGAACGCGGCATCACGCCGGTGGTGCTGGGCGATACCGTGACCGGCGAAGCGCGCGAAGTGGCTCGCGTCTACGCTGCGCTGGTGCGCGAGATTCGCGCGTACAATGCGCCGTTTGCCGCGCCCGTGGCGCTGATTTCCGGAGGTGAGTGCACGGTCACTTTGCCTGCCGGCGGTGGTGCCATGAAGGCACGGGGTGGGCGCTGCTCCGAATTCCTGCTGTCGCTGGCGGTCGAACTTGACGGCATGCCCGGCGTGCATGCGATCGCGGCCGACACCGACGGCATCGACGGTTCGGAAGACAATGCCGGTGCGCTGGCCGATCCGACCACGCTGGCGCGCGCCGCGGCCGCCGGCCTGCCGGGACTGCGCCAGCTGGACGCGCACGACGCCTGGGGCCTGTTCGATGCCATCGGCGACCTGGTGGTCACCGGCCCGACGCGCACCAATGTGAACGACTACCGCGCCATCCTGATTCTCTGATTTCGACGAACGCCAGCCGCCGCCGCGGCAGGCCCAAGCTAGCCATGACCCAGAAGCTCACCATCACCCGCCCGGACGACTGGCACCTGCACCTGCGCGACGGCGCGGCCCTGGCCGCCGTGCTGCCCGACACCGCGCGCCAGTTCGCACGCGCCATCATCATGCCCAACCTGAAGCCGCCCGTGACCACGGTGGCGCAGGCGCAGGCCTACCGTGCCCGCATCCTGGCGGCGCTGCCGGCCGGCCTGCAGTTCGAGCCGCTGATGACGCTGTACCTGACCGACAACACCACGGCCGAAGAGATTGCCGCGGCCAAGGCCAGCGGCTTCGTGCACGGCGTCAAGCTGTACCCGGCCGGCGCCACCACCAACAGCGACGCCGGCGTGACCGATATCCGCCGCTGCTACCCGGCGCTGGAAGCGATGCAGCGCGCGGGCCTGCCGCTGCTGGTGCACGGCGAGGTGACCGACCCCAGCATCGACATCTTCGATCGCGAAGCCGTCTTTATCGACCGCGTGATGACGCCGCTGCGCCGCGACATGCCCGAGCTGAAGGTGGTGTTCGAGCACATCACCACCAAGGACGCGGCCGAATACGTGCGCGACGCCAGCGGCCCGGTGGGCGCCACCATCACCGCGCACCACCTGCTCTACAACCGCAACGCCATCTTCACCGGCGGCATCCGCCCGCACTACTACTGCCTGCCGGTGCTCAAGCGCGAGACCCATCGCGAGGCCCTGGTGGCGGCCGCGGTCTCGGGCAGCCCGCGCTTTTTCCTGGGTACCGACAGCGCGCCGCACGCGCGCGGGCTGAAGGAGCACGCCTGCGGCTGCGCCGGCTGCTATACCGCGCTGCATGCGATGGAGCTGTATGCCGAGGCCTTCGACGGCGCCGGCGCGCTGGACAAGCTGGAAGCCTTTGCCAGCTTCAACGGCCCGGCTTTCTACGGCCTGCCGCGCAACACCGGCACGCTGACGCTGGAGCGCGAGGACTGGGAACTGCCGGCCGAGCTGCCCTATGGCGACACCACGCTGGTGCCGCTGCGCGGCGGCGAGACGCTGCGCTGGAAGGCCCGCTAAACCCTGCTGCGGCCTTGCCCATGCAGGTGCAAGCGGGCGACGAGCGCTTCGTCGCCGCGCTGGCCGGGATCGACTGGTCCCGGCCGTGGTTCCAGCCGTTTGCTGCGCAGGGTGCCGCGCTCGCTGCGGCGGTGCAGGGCGGCGCCGATCTGCGCGCGCTGCTAAGCGCGTATGCAGCCCAACTCCGCCTGTGCAATGCCCGCGGCCTGCCGCTGCGTTTCATCGCCCAGCATGCCTTGCCGGAAGGCAGCGCCTATGAGGCGCATATCCATGCCACCGGCGAGATCCCGACCCGCGACAATCTCCACGATTTCTTCAACGCGCTGACCTGGCTGCATTTCCCGCAGGCCAAGCGCGTGCTCAACCAGGTCCAGGCCGAGGTCATTGCGCGCGAAGGCGTGCAGACCACGCGCGGCGGCGTGCGCGATGCGGCAACCCTGTTCGACGAAAATGCGGTGCTGTTTGTCAGCGCCGACCGGGACCTGGCGGATGCGCTCAAGGGGTTTGCGTGGCAGCGGCTGCTGGTCGAATCCAGGCTGGTGTGGGGCAGGGCCTGCACGGTGGTGCCGTTCGGCCATGCGCTACTCGAAAAACTGGTGCAGCCGTACAAGTCGGTCACTGCCCATGCATGGGTGCTGCCGCTGGCGCCGCAGCAGGCGGCAGGCCCGTCGCTGGACGCCATGCTGGCGCAATCCCTTGCCGCTGCGGCCCAGGCTGGCGCGCTGCGCGGCGGGCGCAGTTTTGCGCCGCTGCCGGTGATGGGCATTCCGGGCTGGTGCAGCGATAACGCCGAACCTGGCTTCTATGCCGATACCGCGGTATTCCGGCCGGGACGTCGCTCTGGCTGAAGGCGCCGCCAATCGGTGTTAGACTGCGGGCCGCAAAGCAGGCCAGGCAACCGCTGCCTGCACCGCAAGGTGCAGGGGGAGGAAAGTCCGGACTCCACAGGGCAGGGTGTTGGCTAACAGCCATCCACGGCAACGTGCGGAATAGGGCCACAGAGACGAGTCTTGCCGCCGGGTTCGCCCGGCGGGAAGGGTGAAACGCGGTAACCTCCACCTGGAGCAATCCCAAATAGGCAGGCGATGAAGCGGCCCGCTGAGTCTGCGGGTAGGGAGCTGGAGCCGGCTGGTAACAGCCGGCCTAGAGGAATGGTTGTCACGCACCGTTTGCCGCAAGGCGGGCGGGGCGCACAGAATCCGGCTTATCGGCCTGCTTTGCTTCTTCTTCCGGCATGACCCGGCGCCACCACGGCGTACCGGGTCTGCATCTTCCCTTCAGGCTTCGACGATTTCCATCGTGTGCGTGATCTCGGCCGTCTTGGCCAGCATGATCGACGCCGAGCAGTACTTTTCGTGCGACAGCTTGATGGCACGCTCGACCGTGGCGGGGTTGAGATTCTTGCCGGTCACCACAAAATGGAAGTTGATGCGGGTGAAGACCTTGGGGTCCTCGCCGGCGCGCTCGGCCTGCAGCTGCACGCTGCAGCCGGAGACGTCCTGGCGGCCGCGCTTGAGGATCAGCACCACGTCGTAGGCGGTGCAGCCGCCGGTGCCGACCAGCACCATCTCCATCGGCCGCGGTGCCAGGTTGTGGCCGCCGCCCTCGGGCGCACCGTCCATCGCCACGATATGGCCGCTGCCGGTCTGGGCCACGAAGCTCATGCCGTCGGCACCCATCCATGTCACTTTGCATTCCATTTTGTTCGTTCCTGTCGTTTATATTGTGTGCTTCCGATCACAAGCGCATGATCACGAATCTTGCAATTCTCAGTATATGGCATCGCCAAGCTTGGGCTGCTGACGCCCCTATCCCTACGAAATCTGAGGGTTTCCTCTAGTATGACAGCTCAATGACATGCCTTGATTTTGCATAAACCATTGATTTTTAAATGAAATATCCTGTCTGGTGCGCCACGTTCTTCTTTCCGCAATACGAAATTGCATTTCGCACTGCAAATTCCCCTTGCACTGGGGAAAACCCCATGTATAATTTGAATCATTGAACGACGGCACTGACAGCGCGCCAGAGTGCGAAAGCGAAGCTCCAGGGCAAGCCGCACCGCCCGCCAGTCCCTCCGTCGATCTCCCAGTGTCTCCTCCACCCTCCTCCTTTGGTGGATTCAAACCCAAGCTCAACCGCTTGGGTTTTTTTTCGCCCCTGCGTTCTGGTGCGCTAAGCACTGACAAGTGCGCGACGCTGCCCTGGTTTGGTCCCGCCATGGCGGCGACCTTGACGAAAAGGTCAGTCTTTGCTTGTGCGGTTCCGGCAGCCGCCAGTATAATGGAAGGCTTTCCGTCATACCCGCGGAAGAAAGAGCAGGATCAGGCCAGCCTTCACGGGCCAGCCACAAGACTTGCAGGGGCGAGCACAAGCCTTCGCGAGTCGGATTTCGGGTACGAACTAATAGTCAGGAAAAATCATGAAGACCTTTTCCGCCAAGCCTCATGAGGTAAAGCGCGACTGGTACGTGATTGACGCGACGGACAAAGTCCTCGGCCGTGTCGCCAGCGAAGTGGCACGCCGTCTGCGCGGCAAGCACAAGCCGGAATTCACTCCGCACGTCGACACGGGTGATTACATCATCATCGTCAATGCAGCCAAGCTGCGTGTCACGGGTACCAAGGAAACGGACAAGAAGTACTATCGCCATTCGGGCTACCCGGGCGGTATCTACGAAACGACGTTCGGCAAGATGCAGCAGCGTTTCCCGGGCCGTGCCCTGGAAAAGGCTGTGAAGGGCATGCTGCCGAAGGGTCCGCTGGGCTATGCGATGATCAAGAAGCTGAAGGTTTACGCCGAAGCCGAGCATCCGCATGAAGCGCAGCAGCCCAAGGCGCTGGAAATCTAAGGAGGCCAATCCATGATCGGTAACTGGAATTACGGTACTGGCCGCCGCAAGAGCGCTGTGGCTCGTGTCTTCATCAAGTCGGGCAAGGGCGACATCATCGTCAACGGCAAGCCCATCAAAGAGTATTTCGCTCGCGAAACCTCGCTGATGATCGTGCGCCAGCCCCTGGAACTGACCGCTCACGCTGAAACGTTCGACATCAAGGTCAACGTGACCGGCGGTGGCGAAACCGGCCAGGCCGGCGCAGTGCGCCACGGCATCACCCGCGCCCTGATCGACTACGATGCGACCCTGAAGTCGGCCCTGTCGAAGGCTGGCTACGTCACGCGCGATGCACGTGAAGTCGAACGTAAGAAGGTCGGCTTCCACAAGGCGCGTCGTCGCAAGCAGTTCTCGAAGCGCTGATGCGTTTTCGCGGGTCCGGTACTGCCGGATCTTGCGAGACCAAAAAACCGCACGCTGGCCGTGCGGTTTTTTTTCGCCCGCAGGGTACGAAAATACTCTGGCCTGCCGAAAAAGCGATGGGGCAGCCATACTTTTGTGGGGTATGGGCTGCGCGCGGCTACAATCACGCCCTGTCGCCATCGGCAAGTGCTGCTTGCCGGCGCGAATGCGCCACGGCCGGAGGGGTCGGCACGAACGAGAGAGGAGTGAGAGTTATGCTGTTTTCGAAAAAGAAGGGCCTTTCGATCGATACGCTGATCGGCGAAGACACCGCCATCGACGGCGACCTGGTGTTTGCTGGCGGCCTGCGCCTGGACGGCCGCGTGCGCGGAAACGTCACCGCGGCGCAGGGCAAGCCGAGCATGCTGGTGGTCAGCGAAAAAGGCATGGTCGAGGGCGAGATCAGCGTCGGCCACCTGGTGCTCAACGGCACCGTCAAGGGCCCGGTGCAGGCCACCGACCTGCTCGAACTGCAGCCGCATGCCCGCGTGCTGGGCGACGTGCGCTATGCGGCGCTCGAAATGCACCAGGGTGCGCTGGTCGAAGGCCGCCTGATGCCGCTGCTGCAAGGCGAGGTCAAGGCGCTGCCGAACCTGGTCGAGGCCGCGCCTGCGGCTGAAGTGACGGAAGCGGCGGACGAGGCTGGTGCCACGGACCACACAACCCCCGCTGCCGACGCCCATCCCACTGAAAAGGCCGCCTGAGCGGCATCCGCCATGCCGGGAACCCCTTGAAAGCACAGGGTTTCGGCACGATCTTCCAGTAGCGCTTAGAATACAGGCGTATCTAAACAGGAGAACACCCCATGAACGCAGTCGCAGAGGCACCCGTTACCGAGGACGTGCCGGCACCGTTCGTCTTTACCGACAGCGCCGCCGACAAGGTCAAGCAGTTGATCGAGGAAGAGGGCAATGCCGAACTGAAACTGCGCGTGTTCGTGCAGGGCGGCGGCTGCTCCGGCTTCCAGTATGGCTTCACCTTCGATGAGGAAGTCAACGAAGACGACACCACCATGGTCAAGAACGGCGTCACCCTGCTGATCGACTCGATGAGCTACCAGTACCTGGTCGGCGCCGAGATCGACTACAAGGAAGACATCAACGGCGCGCAGTTCGTGATCAAGAACCCGAATGCCTCGACCACCTGCGGTTGCGGCTCGTCGTTCTCGGTCTGACCGGCACCGGTCCCCAAAAAAACGCACCTTCGGGTGCGTTTTTTCTTTTCCGCGATGGCTTACTGCGCGGCGCGCCAGACCACGGGAAACCAGTCTTCGCGCATGCGCTCGCCGGTCTGCTGATCGATGCCGGGGAAGGGCGGCGAAGTGCGCCCGGGCCGCTGCATGAAGCGCACGTCGTCGCCCAGGAAGCGCGCCGAGAACGCGCGCCGGCGCCCGGTGCCGGTATTGCCGGCGGCGCCGTGCACGGTGCGGAAGTCGAACACCACGGCATCGCCTGGCTCAAGTTCGGGGGCGAGCAGGGTGTGGCTGCCATCCTCCACATCCGGCATCTCCATGAAGGCATCGTCACCCCCATAGAAGTTCTCGTTGCTGGCCCAGCGCTTGGGCCGCACCAGCCGCGGCCAGCGGTGCGAGCCGGCCACCACGCGCAGGGTGTTGGCCTGCGTCACCGGATCCAGCGGGATCCAGTAGCTCGCGGTCTGGCTGCCGTCGACACAGTAATAGGGCAGGTCCTGGTGCCACGGCGTGGGCTTGGCCGTGCCGGGCTCCTTGACCAGGATGTGTTCGTGGAACACCTGCACCGCCTGTGACTGCATGATGCGCCCGGCAATGGCGGCCGCCGGCGACTGGCGGATAAAGTCATCGAACGGCGCAATGCGCTGCCAGTTGCAGTAGTCCTCGAAGAAGCGCCCGCTTTCGCCGGGCCTTACGTTCTCGATGGCGAAGGGACCGGGCTCGGCCAGGTTCTGCGCAAAGCCGTCGCGCAGCCGTTCGACCCAGTCGGTGAAGGCGCCGCGCAGCACCAGCACGCCGTCGCGCTGGTAGGTGTCGATCTGTTCCTGGGTGATGTTCATGGCGATCTTGTGTGGGGGGCGATGTGCCCAGTATCGCCATGCATAGTGGATAGGAAAAGCATATATTTCCTATGTTGCGATATAGGAAATCATGATTCCCTTCTCCTTCCGCCAGCTCGAGTACTTTGTCGCTGCAGCCGAGCACGGCAGCATCAGCGCGGCGGCTCGTGCGCGCCATGTGTCGCAGCCTTCTGTTTCCACCGCGATCGCGCAGCTGGAAGACACCCTGGGGGAGCCTCTGTTCAAGCGCCAGGTCAGCCGCGGGCTGTCCCTGACGCCGGCAGGGCAGCGCCTGCTGGGGCGGGCGCGAGACATCCTCGCGCTGGCGGCCGGCCTCACCGTGGACGACGCCACCGGCCGGGGGCTGATCGGCCAGCTCTCGCTGACCTGCTTCCAGGACCTTGGGCCGTACTTTGCGCCACGCCTGCTGGCGGGGCTGCGCCGGCACCATCCGGGCATTTCGGTGACCTTGTTCGAGGCCGACCTGGCCACCGTCCACCGCACGCTGCAGGCGGGCAAGGCCGAACTGGCGCTGACCTATGAACTGGGGCTCGATGCCCGCACCGAGCGCCGCACGCTGGCGGAACTGGCACCCTATGCGCTGCTGCCCGCCGGCCATCCGCTGGCAAGCGGCACCGATGTGAGCCTGGCCGACCTGGCCGGCGAACGGCTGATCCTCGAGGACATCCCGCAAACGCGCGAGTACTTCCTGTCGCTGTTCTGGGCGCATGGCCTGCACCCGGTGCTGCACCAGTACACGCAGACCTTCGAGATGCAGCGCGGACTGGTGGCGCACGGCTATGGCGTGGCGCTGTCGTGCACGCGCCCGGCCGGCGACCAAAGCTACGACGGCGTGCCAATCGCCTGCCTGCCGCTGCGCGAGTCAGTGACGCCGCAGCGCGTGGTGCTGGCGCGCTCGCCGGCCATGCGGGCCTCGCCGCTGGCGCAGGCGTTCATGGATTGGGTGGAGGCGGGCGGCGCGATGCGCCTGCCCTAGCGCGGATAGATCGCGCCCAGCACGCGCGGCCCGGCGGCGCCGGTCACGGTGGGCACGTTGCCGGGCAGGCGCAGCAGGCACTGGCGTGCCAGCCAGGCAAAGGCGATCGCTTCGACCTGCGACACCGGCACGCCATAGTCTTCCGAGGTCTCGATGGCCACGCCGGGCAATGCCTGCGCCAGCCGTGCCATCACGAACGCATTGCGGGCGCCGCCGCCGCAGACGATCAGGCGGCGCGCATCGGGCGCATGGGTGCGCACGTCGCGCGCGATGGCCTCGGCCGTCAGCGCCGCCAGCGTCGCCTGCACATCGGCAGGCGCGAGGTGCTGGAACGAGGCAAGCCGGGCTTCGAGCCAGCCCGGATGGAACAGGTCGCGCCCGGTGCTCTTGGGCGGCGCCGCGCTGAAGTAGGGCTCGGCCAGGCACTGCGCCAGCAGTGCGGCGTCGACACGCCCGCTGGCGGCCCAGTCGCCGTTGCTGTCGAAGGGAAGCTGGCGGTGGCGGCCGATCCAGTAGTCGAGCAGCGCATTGCCCGGGCCACAGTCGAAGCCGCTGACGGCGCCGCCTGCCGCGGGCAGGATGCTGATATTGGAGATGCCGCCGATATTGCAGGCAACGCGGGTTTCGGTGTCGCTGCGGAACAGCGCATGGTGCAGCGCCGGCACCAGCGGCGCGCCCTGGCCGCCGGCGGCGAGGTCGCGGCTGCGGAAGTCCGCCACCACGTCGATGCCCGCCAGCTCGGCCAGCCGCGCCGGATGCTGGCTCTGGCGGGTGTAGCCGATGCCGTCGTACAGGCCCGGCCGGTGGCGGATAGTCTGGCCGTGGGCGCCGATGGCGGCCACCGCGGCCGCGTCGACCTGGGCCTCGCTCAGCAGTGCCGCTACGCAGCCGGCGTAGACTTGCGCCAGCGCATTGGCTGCCAGCGCCTCGCGATGGATCTCGTCCTCGCCCGGCTGCTGCAGGGCGGCAAAGGCCGCGCGCAGCGTGTCGGGGAAGGGCTGGCTGGCGGCCGCCAGCACGGCGGGCCGCGCACCGCTGAAATCCACCAGCACCGCGTCGGCACCGTCCATGCTGGTGCCGGACATGATGCCGATATAGCGTTCGCTGCCAGTCACGGGCTGGGTCACGATGGGCGCGGTCAGTTGGAGGCGGTCAGCACGTTGTAGGTGCGCAGCGCATTGATGCGGCTGAGCAGCCCGCTGGTGTAGGTCAGGAATTCCTGGCGCGACTTGCCGGTCAGCGTCGGCGATTCCATCAGCGTGATGGTCAGCGGGTTCTGCGGCACGTCGTTGAAGCGGAACTCATAGTGCAGGTGCGGGCCGGTGGCCCAGCCGGTCGAGCCGACATAGCCGATCAGCTGGCCCTGGCGCACCGGCTGGCCCTGGCGCATGCCGGCAAAGCCGGACAGGTGCGCGTAGTAGGTCGAGTAGCCGTTGGCGTGGTTCAGGATGACGATATTGCCGTAGCCGTTCTGCTGGCCCACGAACTCGACCACGCCGTCGCCGGTGGCCAGCACCTTGGTGCCGGTCGGTGCGGCGAAGTCCACGCCCTTGTGCTGCGCCCAGTCATGATGCAGCGGATGCTCGCGGCCGCCGAAGCCCGACGACACGCGCGAGAATTCCACCGGCGAACGCAGGAACGGCCGCTTCATGCTGCGCCCGTCGAAGGTGTAGTAGGCGCCGCCGTCCCTGCTGTCTTCGGGCGCGAACCACAGCGCCTGGTGCAGCTGGTTGCGGTTGATCAGCTCCAGTGCGACCACGCGGCCGTTGCGCACGAAGGTGCCGTCGCGGAAGCCCGCTTCGTAGATGATGCGGAAGCGGTCGCCGCTGGCGATGTCGTGGTGGAAGTCGATCACGCCGGAGAAGATCGACAGCATCTGCTGCACGACTTCGTCGGGCACGTTGGCCGCGTCCATGGCCTTGAAGAAGCCGCCCGCGGAAATCGCGCCCGAGGCCATCTCGTAGTGCACGTCATTGTCGACGCGCTGCACCTTGGCCTTGTAGGTGGCGGCGGTGTTGTCGCTGGCCGCGCGCACGCGCTCGATCACCAGCTCGCGCGAGGCGGCTGCGTCGCCGCCCAGGTTGGCCTGCAGCGACACCAGCGTGTTGCTTTCGTCGATCTCCGCCTGCACCGCCTGGCCGGGGTTCAGGTTGAACAGGCCGCGCGCGGTCGGGTTCTTGACGATGAACGCCTGCGCGTCGGCATCGTCCACGCCCAGCCGCTTGAGCAGACTGGCAATGGTGTCGCCGCGCTGCATGCGCTCTTCGCGCACGTAGACGGCCTGGCTGTCGGTAAGCTGTTCAAGTTGCTCGCGCACGTCGGGCATGCGCAGCGCCTGCTGCGTGCGCGGTGCGAGCGGATCGTCAAAGGCGCTGCGCGGCGCGACGCCCATCGCCGCAGCCATGCCGAGCGTGAAGATTGCGCCCACCGAGGCCGTCAGTTGTTTGCGCCGCCGCGCGTGCTGGGGGTTCGTCGGATCGACAAGAACCACCAGCTCACGCGCGAAAACTTCGCGGAGTCTGGACCACATCACGTAAAATTCAACCTTGGTGTGAGCACCGCTGCCGGGGACGATGTGTCTCGTCTGCCTTCCTCCCCCGAGGTGCGGCGCGGGCTCTTCACTGTTGTTTGGCCGCCTGCATTGCTGCAAAAAGTGGCGGGTGGCGCACTGGAAAGGCTTCCGTAGGCGCCGGGAATCGCGGATTATACCAAAATCCGGCCCTGGCGGCTGTCAGGAAATTTCCTAAAATTTCAAGTATTTCAAAGACTTACGTCATGACTGAAGTTGCCACGGGCCCCACGGCCAAATACCCCCTGACGCCGTCGGTGATGCAGGCACTGGAAGTCTCCAGGCGAGGCTGCGACGAACTGCTGATCGAATCCGAATGGGCGCAGAAGCTGGCGCGCAGCGAGGCCACCGGCGTGCCGCTGCGCATCAAGCTGGGCCTGGATCCGACCGCGCCCGACATCCATATCGGCCATACCGTGGTGCTGAACAAGCTGCGCCAGCTGCAGGACCTCGGCCACCAGGTGATCTTCCTGATCGGCGACTTCACCTCGACCATCGGCGATCCGTCGGGCCGCAACAGCACGCGCCCGCCGCTCACGCGCGAGCAGATCGAGGCCAACGCCCAGACCTACTACCGCCAGGCCAGCCTGGTGCTGGATCCGGCCCGCACCGAAATCCGCTACAACAGCGAGTGGTGCGATCCGCTGGGCGCGCGCGGCATGATCCAGCTGGCGGCCAAGTACACCGTGGCGCGCATGATGGAGCGAGACGACTTCACCAAGCGCTTCCGCTCCGGGATTCCGATCTCCGTGCATGAGTTCCTCTACCCGCTGATGCAGGGCTATGACTCGGTCGCGCTCAAGTCAGACCTGGAGCTCGGCGGCACCGACCAGAAGTTCAACCTGCTGGTCGGGCGCGAGCTGCAGAAGGAATACGGCCAGGAGCCGCAGTGCATCCTGACCATGCCGCTGCTGGTGGGCCTGGACGGCGTCGAGAAGATGTCCAAGTCCAAGGGCAACTACGTCGGCGTGACCGAGGCGCCCAACGAGATGTTCGGCAAGCTGATGAGCATCTCGGACGACCTGATGTGGCAGTACTACACGCTGCTGTCGTTCCGCCCGCTGGCCGAGATCGAGCTGATGAAGCAGGAAATCGCCCTGGGCCGCAATCCGCGCGACTGCAAGGTGCTGCTGGCGCAGGAGATCGTGGCGCGCTTCCACAGCCAGGCCGATGCCGAGAAGGCGCTGGAAGATTTCAACCACCGCGCCCGCGGCGGCGTGCCGGACGATATCCCGGCAGTGAGTCTGACTGGCGCGCCGCTGGGCATCGCGCAGCTGCTCAAGCAGGCCAACCTGGTGCCGTCCACCTCGGAAGCCAACCGCAATATCGAGCAGGGCGGCGTCAAGATCGACGGCGCCACGGTCAGCGACAAGGCCACCAGGGTGGCGGCGGGCACCTATGTCGTGCAGGTCGGCAAGCGCCGCTTCGCGCGCGTGACGCTGGCCTGAGGCGGCCGGGATGATCGCGCTGATCCAGCGGGTGGCCCAGGCCCGCGTCACAGTCGAAGGCCGCACCACCGGTGAAATCGGCACCGGCCTGCTGGCGCTGGTCTGCGCCGAGCGCGGCGACACCGAGGCGCAGGCCGAGCGGCTGCTGGCCAAGATGCTGTCGTACCGGGTGTTTTCCGATGCGGCCGGCAAGATGAACCTGCCGGTGCAGAACATGGACGGCAACGGCAACGCCGGCGGGCTGCTGGTGGTGTCGCAGTTTACGCTGGCGGCCGATACCAACAGCGGCACGCGGCCGAGTTTCACGCCCGCGGCATCGCCCGAGGACGGCCGGCGCCTGTACGAGCATTTCGTGGCGCAGGCGCGCGCCGCCCATCCGCAGGTGCAGACCGGCGAGTTCGGCGCGATGATGCAGGTCAGCCTGGTCAACGACGGCCCGGTCACCTTCTGGCTGCGGGTGCCGCCGGCCTGAACAGATTTCAAGCTGCCGCGCTCCGGCGCGGCATCAAGACAGGAGAGACAAATGAAACTCTGGAGCAAGTCCTTCAACGACAACGCGCCGATTCCCGGCGAGTTCGCCTTCTGCGTGCCCGACGCCGCTGCCCACGTGGCCCTGTCGAACAACCGCAATCCCGACCTGCGCTGGGAAGACGCCCCGGCCGAGACGCGCTCGTTCGTGCTGATCTGCCACGACCGCGACGTCCCCAGCAAGGGCGACGACGTCAACCAGGAAGGCCGCGAAGTGCCGGCCGCGCTGCCGCGCGTGGACTTCTTCCACTGGGTGCTGGTCGACATCCCGCCGGGGCTGACCTCGATCGCGGCGGGCTCGCACAGCGACGGCGTGATCGCGCGCGGCAAGCCGGGCCCCGAAGCCACCGGCGGCACCGCCACCGCGGGCGGCCTGCGCCACGGCATCAACGACTACACCGGCTGGTTCGCCGGCGATGCCGACATGAAAGGCGACTACTACGGCTATGACGGCCCGTGCCCCCCGTGGAACGACACGCTGCTGCACCACTACGTGTTCACGCTGTATGCGCTGGACATCGACCGGCTGCCGCTCGATGGCACCTTCACCGGCGCGCAGGTGCGCGAGGCGATCCAGGGCCATGTGCTGGCGCAGGCCAGCCTCACCGGCACCTATACGCTGAACCCTAATCTGGCGAAATAACGCCTGGCCGGGGGCCCCCCCCCCCCCC
>NZ_JBYSZI010000022.1:0-1467 GCF_058787075.1 Cupriavidus sp. FW305-46 | reverse complement strand
GCGGCGGGGGGCCGGCCTCAAGGAAATCCCGAAGGAAACGGCATGTCGCAAAGCCCCGGGCCGCATTCGCTGGCCTATACCCACCTGATCGTGATCCGCCACGGCGAAACGGCCTGGAACCGGGAGCGCCGGCTGCAGGGCCAGCTCGACATTCCCCTGAACGAGACCGGCCGCGCCCAGGCGCGCGCGCTGGCCACGGCGCTGGCGGGCGAGCCGATCGATGCGGTCTATGCCAGC
The DNA here is from genome assembly GCF_058787075.1 of Cupriavidus sp. FW305-46. NCBI lineage: Bacteria > Pseudomonadati > Pseudomonadota > Betaproteobacteria > Burkholderiales > Burkholderiaceae > Cupriavidus > Cupriavidus sp. FW305-46. Next base: position 1,230 of record NZ_JBYSZI010000022.1, on the reverse strand, counting down.
GACCTGTCGCGTGCGATGGAAACCGCTGCGCCGCTGGCCGAGGTGCTCGGGCTGCAGGTGCGCCCCGATGCGCGCCTGCGCGAGCGCAGCTACGGCACGCTGCAGGGCAAGACCTACGCCGAAGTGGCCGAGCACCTGCCCGAGGATTTCGCCCGCTGGCAGGCGCGCGTTCCGGACTACGCACCGCCTGAAGGCGAGTCGCTGCTGGGCTTCCATGAGCGCGCGGTCGAGGTGGTGCTGGCGCTGTCGCGCCGGCATCCCGGTGAGCGTATCGCACTGGTGGCGCACGGCGGCGTGCTCGACTGCCTGTACCGCGAGGCCACCGGCATGACGCTGGAAGCGCCGCGCCAGCATGAACTGCTCAATGCCAGCGTCAACCGGCTACGCAGCGACAGCAGCCACCTGACGCTGGCGCAGTGGGGCGATGTCAGCCACCTTGAAAACCTGGCGCTGGACGAGGTGGACCGGCGCGTGCCTTAGCGCTACACGCGGACGCGGAACGGGGTGAAGTCGGTATTGCGGTCGAAATAATCCTCGTTCTCGGCCCGCTTCAGGAACCCCACCACCTTGTACGTCACCGGTGTCATCACCACTTCCCAGCCGGTCTTCAGCACGTACTGCGCCACTGCCACCTGGATCACCTTCTCCAGCGGCCAGATGCCGTAGAAGGCGATCACGTAGAACAGCGACGAGTCGACCAGCTCCCCGGCCAGCGTGGAGCCGATCGTGCGCGTCCACAGCCACCGCCCCGAGGTCCACAGCTTCATCTTGGCCAGCACGTAGCTGTTGGTGAAGCTGCCGCAGCAGAAGGCGATCAGCGAGCCGAGTGCAATCCGCCAGGTGTTGCCGAACACGTCCTGCAGGCTTTTCTGGTAGTCCGCCATGAAGGGCGCGACCGGCATGTTCAGCACCACCAGGCTCATGAAGGTGGCGAAAGCCAGCGCGGCAAAGCCGGCCCAGACCACGCGCCGGTCGCGGCCGTAGCCGTAGACCTCGGTCAACACGTCGCCGAAGATGTAGGAGATCGGGAAGAACAGCACGCCGGCGCCGAAGGTCACCGTGCCGATCACGGGCAGCGTCACCTGTGCCGCCTTGGCCGCGCCGATCAGGTTCGAGCACAGCAGCACGGTGACAAAGGCCACCATGACGAAGTCATAGTAACGGTAGACGCGGCCGGCGGGGCCTGCGCTGGCGGGGATGGCGGACATGGGGGCTCCCGGTCGGACGCGC